>CAYRZL010000023.1:29324-31027 GCA_964428795.1 uncultured Lachnospiraceae bacterium
GGTAGATTTTAGCTATACGGGAGTGGCAAAAAATGCCAATGGCTGGTGGCGTATTGTGAATGGAAAAGTGGATTTCACCTATACGGGCGCAGCCCGGAATGCTTATGGTTTGTGGTATATTTCAAAAGGAAAGGTTGACTTTGGGTATACAGGTGCGGTAAAATATGGTGGCATTACCTATAAGGTGATCAATGGTAAAATAAATAAAGCATCTATATGACAGTAAGAGGTATAATTAGAAGAGAGGATGATGAGTTTGCGTAAGAAATGGGTTGGATTATTTGCAGCAGCTGCAGTGTGTGTGTTGGTGGCAGCAGCACCGGTTTGTGCGGCAGAGGATCGGACAGAAACAATACAGGATGAACTGAGTACAGGAGAAACGGTAGAAGATGTAAAGAATACGGCATCCGGAAACGAAACGGGAGAGGTTGATATTATCGATGCCGGCAACGGTTCCGGAGAGAATGCGGGTGGATCTGCCGGGATTGCAGTGAGCGGTGTGAAATTGGATGTCACAGAACTTTCTTTTTCTGAGATTACGGGAAAGCAGGCATTGACCGCCATTGTGGAACCTTCCGATGCCGCAAATCAGAATGTAATCTGGAGCAGTGATGATACGTCTGTTGCGAAGGTTACAGATGACGGTATCGTGACACCGGTTGCAAACGGAACCACGGTTATCCGGGTGACTACGGAGGATGGTGATCAAACGGCAGAGTGTCAGGTGACGGTAAACCTTTACAACGGCGTCTGCAAATCAACAGATGGTAACTGGTATTACTATATCAATGGCGTGATCCAGAAAAACCATACCGGTATAGATAAAAATGCGAATGGCTGGTGGTATGTGAAAAACGGTCAGGTAGCCTTCGGCTATTATGGGTTTGCGCAAAATTCCAAAGGCTGGTGGTATGTGGAAAACGGAGCGATCACCCAGAAAAGAACGGATGTAATCAAGGGAACCGTAAACGGAGAGTCAGCTTGGTGGTATGTGAAGAACAGCAAAGTGACTGTCACCAATACGGTGGCACAAAATTCCAAAGGCTGGTGGCGTATCGTCGATGGTAAAGTGGACTTCACCTGCAACAGCGTGGAGAAAAACGAGAACGGTTGGTGGTATATTAGTAAGGGGAAAGTGGATTTCACCTTTACCGGAGTGGCAAAGAATGCGAAAGGCTGGTGGTATTGCAAAAACGGTAAAGTGAATTTTAATTATACCGGTTTTGCACAAAATACCAAAGGCTGGTGGTATGTGGAAAAGGGTCAGGTTACATTAAAGAAAACGGACGTAATCAAGGGAACTGTAAATGGCGAGTCCGCATGGTGGTATGTAAAGAACAGCAAGGTGACTGCTGCTAATACCGTAGCACAAAATACCAAAGGCTGGTGGTATATCAAAAACGGGAAAGTAGATTTCACCTATACGGGAGTAGCGCAGAATACCAAGGGCTGGTGGCGTATTGTAAAAGGCAAAGTAGATTTTACCTATACCGGTCTGGCACAGAACAGCAAAGGCTGGTGGTATTGTAAGAGCGGAAAGGTAGATTTTACTTATACGGGAATTGCCCAAAATAGTAATGGTTACTGGTATGTAAAAAATGGTAAGCTGGCTTCTGACTACAACGGAACGGTTACATATGATAATAAAACATGGAAGGTTGTAAACGGAAAAGCAACAGCATCGGAGAGTATTAAATATGTGA
>CAYRZL010000024.1:0-30573 GCA_964428795.1 uncultured Lachnospiraceae bacterium
TCTCAGCAAAAATGATGCGGAAGCTGAAAAAGGGGAATGTTTATTCCTGTATGGGATGTCGTTCATTCCTTACTGTGGAAGACACCCAGAGAAATCCAGATGGATCGCACAAGTTCTACGGACGCTTCAATTGTGGCGTTGTAACGATCAACCTCGTTGATGTTGCATGTTCTTCAGAAAGAAATATGGACAGATTCTGGGAAATTTTGGACGAACGGTTGGAGTTGTGCCACAAAGCGCTCAGATGCCGTCATGAACGGCTCGTCGGAACACCGTCAGATGTTGCCCCGATCCTGTGGCAGTACGGCGCATTGGCACGCTTAAAGAAAGGGGAAAAGATTGACAAGCTGTTGTACAACGGTTATTCCACACTTTCCCTTGGATACGCAGGACTTTATGAGATGTGCCGTTACATGACCGGAAAATCCCATACGGATCCGGAAGCGAAACCGTTTGCATTGTCCGTCATGCAGTACATGAATGACAAATGTGCGGAATGGAAGAAAAAGGAGAATATTTCTTATTCCATCTACGGCACGCCGTTGGAATCCACAACGTACAAGTTCGCGAAATGCCTGCAGAAACGTTTCGGCATCATACCGGGCGTAACAGACAAAAATTACATTACGAACAGTTACCATGTGCACGTAACGGAAGAAATCAATGCTTTTGACAAGCTTTCTTTCGAAGCGGAGTTCCAAGAACTTTCCCCGGGCGGTGCGATAAGCTATGTCGAAGTCCCGAATATGCAAAACAACATTGAAGCGGTGCTTGCAGTTATGCAGTACATTTATGACAATATTATGTATGCAGAACTGAATACAAAAAGCGATTATTGCCAGAAATGCGGTTTTGACGGAGAAATCAAAATTGTGGAAGACAACGGGAAACTCATTTGGGAGTGCCCGAACTGCGGCAACCGTGACCAAAGTACCATGAATGTAGCGAGAAGGTGCGACTTGTTCCTCTACAAGTCTGAAAAGATGAAAAAGAGGCAGTGCAAAAGCGCTGAACTGGTAAACCGAGAGGTGGAATGATGGGGTAACGCCCTGAAACGCCTCCCCTGAGATTCCGGCGTGCACATGCAAGGGAAACCTGATGTGTACGAAGCCCGGTGAAGTCGGCTGAGAGTGACCGTAATATAAAACGAAAGCGTCCTAGAGATAGGATGTGTCACCTATAGGTCGGGGGTTCATAAAATGCCCATGGTTAGAATGTGAAAAAACACTGACGAACCTGCGAACTTACGGGTCTAAACAAATGAGACATAGAAATGTGTCCTTGCCACATAAAGCAGTTGGTGTGGATGAGTAAGACTCTTCTTTATGAAAATCCATGATATGCGAAGGCTGAACAGCCGGCGGGCATATCCAAGCCAACAGGCTCATAGCAGGAACCTAAAGGCATATGTACGGATAGGTTTATCGGAACAAGGAAAGGTATCGGGTTCCTTATATTAGGAATAATTTGATCAACCGATGCTGAAAAGCGGAGATCGAACCAGTGAAGTTCCTGTAATGGGAGCGGAGGGATGGTCTCCAGTCAATTCGTCCAAAAGGACGGGCTGATGGAACGCCGTGTGCGGTGAAAGCTGCACGCACGGTGTGGGGCGGGGGAAAAGCCAGAGACAATATCAAAAGCTTACCTATCGCCATAACTTGCGGGTATATTGGTACACAATTTTGGAACCAGGGACGGACACAAGAAATTCGTGATCGTGTCCTGCATTTGTAAAAAACATTCTTAACCGGAGGGATTTTCCCTCCGGTTTTTTATTTGGCGTTTTTTTTGTATAAGAACATATATACTATTTTCTCGCATTATTCCGAGAATCAAATTTCCTGTCAACATATCCGGTTGACAATTATTTATCACAGGCTGACCAGCCTGATTAATCCCGCTTTGCAGGCATGGCCTGTTTAAAAATATAAATTTAAGAGTCTATTTAAAAAGAAAGGAGGAACAAAAAATGTACCATGACGATTTCAGACTGCAATTTTCTGAATTGGCTTCCTTTAAGGTTTTTTTGAGAAACCTTAAAAAAGAAACGTTTATCGAAACGCGTAACTTAAAAAGCGTCCGTTTCGTGGATGTCGGAAGGGTACCGATCAAATCAGAATTGCTTGACCTGGGGATACGGGTGGATACGGAGAAACATACCGGGCTTTATATCAGTATTAAAAACATGGACGATCTGATCCCGGTCGGTGAAAGCGCCTTTTCGGATTTAAAAAGGGTGCTTGGAATCCACGGGACGGCGTTAGACGTGATGACGAAAAATGACCTACGGATCATTTTAAACAAATGCATCACACAAAATGCGACGGTTTATATGATGACATCGTGCGAAAAACTGCGCGGGGTTTCATTGAAACCTCTAAAACATTATTACGACACGATGATCGAGGCTATGGCGGATCCAGATCTTGTCGGGAGAATTTTCCTGATGGGCGAGTATCGTCATGGAGAGGCAAAAATGGTTTTTAACAACGCATCATTGGTCATTAAGCCGGAAGGTTATTATTTGAAAGGAGAAAAAAATGAAATATTTAAAGGAAGAAGAAGTCAGAAATATCTCATCCCCGGAACAGCTAGATGAGGTAGTGAATTTTTACGAGAAAAATGACAGGTGGATTGAAGTTGCAGCAAATTCGCTGAGGACGTTCGGTGTATCCAACCTCCCATTACTATTACTGTTTGATGAAAAACAAAATGAAATAAAAGACACATGCTCAGAAGATAACTTTAACGAGTGCGTGGCAGAAACCGGACTGTTTCTGTCGATACCAGTGGTGGACCATTTCGAGACGTATGCCACAAGGTATACTGCCTTTCCAAGCATTTACAACCGCTCCGGAACAAATTGCAGGATGGTCACAACCCTTTATAACAAAGGTTTTGTCACCGCAAAGTCCGCAGAGGAACGCGGGGAGGATGTCAACAGGGGATGGCAGACAACAAAAGAACCGGTCAAGGTGCTTATTTCAGATGAAAAGGTTTCCTTTGTCGGGAGCCACAAATACGTGATCCTTCCTTACAGGGAAGGGATTGACACAGCACTGCAGGTTCTCATGGAGGAATTTGAGGAAGTTTCTTTCCGCTCTGGGATGATTTCACATGAATTCATTCTTGCAGATTGGAATATCTGGAATGACGAAGCGGAATGCTTCCGTATCTTCCTGGAAGACCACAACGTAATCCAAAGGGACGAAAAGATCAAGATTATCTTCCGTTTTACAAGCGGGAACGTCGGAAATTCAACGATGACCGGCAGGCTTTTGTTGCAGATCCACAACGTAGCGATCCCGATTGGACCCGCAAAGTCCATCTGGCATCTTTCCACAAAGTCCACGAAAAACGAAAAGCTGTCGGAGAACAACGGCTGTAGTTTTCAGGATTTCAGGGAAAAACTGGAAAACATCGGGGAAGTGTTGAAAGACAACGAAGACCTGATCGAACAGATGGGGAACACAACGATTATGTTCCCGCAAATCTGCCTGGAAAAGGCGTTTGGACTTTGCCCAAGCATTCCTGCAAACGTAAAAAAGGACGTTCTGGAAAGCTTTTATTACCAGACCTGTACAGCGATGGATGTTTATTTAGCAGTGTCGGAAACGATGGAAAAACTGACGGGTAAAAATCTTAACGCAATCGTGCAGATTATGGAAGAAGTTGCAAGGCTTCAGAAGGTTGACTTTACGGAACTGGACAAGGCGGAAGATTGAGAGGTGTCAGTATGCCAAAAACGTGTGTTTGCGAAAAAAACAAAATGATAATGTTCTCCGATAGGGGAAAAGCAATGCAGCATTATAAGGATCGGTGCCTCTTCGCCTGGAAAGATGAGGACAGGATCAATTTCCGCCGTATATTTGAAACGATCAGAGATACGGAAACGCCTAGGATCAATGATACTTATGGCAAGGAGCAAATGATCCAAACCATTTTTTCAAAAAAGAAGGGTACAAACGACAGGAGAACGTTCAGACTGGGAACAAACGAGGTGTTAATCATCGAAAGAAAATACAAAGGTGCTGGGAATTGGTACAATTTCATCCTCGTGGATGGAACCACGGATGATGAAAATGTTCTCCTCACCGACGAAGCACATCTCATAACAAGAATATCGGACGTATACCAGTATGATTTTTCCCAAAAGCTGCATGATGTTTTATTTTTTGAAGAATCAGATTGAAATGTTTAAAAGGAAGGAGGAACGGCTTTCCCACGCTGAGAAGGCGTGGGAGTGCCGGCAAATTATAATGAAAATTAAAGAAATGGAACAAGGAAGCAATGAAATTTACCTGATGCTTAAACGGATGGAAGAGCGCAAAACAAAAAATGGAAAACCATACCTTATTTTGGAGCTTACCGACGGCCAGGATGACCTGATGGCAAAGTTATGGGGTACTGGGAAAGATGATTTTCCGGCAGAGCCGGGGACGGTTCTTTCCTGTGACATGCGTTGTGGCGAATTCGGTGGAAAACCGGATTACACGTTGGATCATTACCGGATTGCGGATGAAACAGAGACATCAGCCAAGGATTTCATCAAGCTCCCGCCGTTTGACACAGAGTCCATGTATTCTGATATCATGAGCAAAATTAATCAGATCGAAAACGAGGAAATCAGGATTTTAACCAGGGATATTTACGAGGACTACAAAGAAAAAATCCTCCATGCATCCGCAGCTGTAAGCGTACACCATAATATTTGCGGCGGGTTGCTTTACCATACTTACCGCATGATGTTTGCAGGTTTTTATCTTTGTTATGTTTATACAAAGGCTGATCCATCATTGGTTGTCGGGGGTTGTCTCCTGCATGACATCGGAAAGCTGTTCACCATGGACACGGATCCGTTTGGAAACGCAACATTTACCGTGGATGGGAATTTGTACGAACATTTATACCTTGGCGCGGAAGTGTTGGACAAATACATCAGAAAAAATAACATTTCCACGGAGGTTGCGAGAAACCTGAAACATATCATTCTTTCCCACCATGAAGAGCCGGAGTACGGTGCGGTGGTGCGCCCATGCACGTTAGAGGCGTTCATCGTAAGTCAGATCGACTACTTGGACTCCAAGGCATACATTTTTGAAGAAACACTCAAAAACATGGATCCGGGCACGTTTACTGATGGGAAAGTATTCGGACTCGATGCCCACGTCTACAAAAAAGAAATGTAAAGAGTTTTTTATCCGGAGAGGAAAAGGTGATAAAAATGGCAGTAGTGGATATTTATACCACAGAGAAAAAATATAATATAATTTATTCTGACCCGCCTTGGCAACAGACCAAAAGCAATAAAAGGAAATGCCGTCCAAATCAGGGGAAAGAGTTAGATTATCATACTTGTACCATCGACGAAATAAAAGAAATACATAGACAGGTAACGCCATTATGTAATGACAAACATAATATTTTTATGTGGACGATTGACAAATTTCTGAATGAAACGGAACAGATGATGCAACAGCTTGGCTATGAACTTCATGCTCGTTTTGTGTGGGATAAAGGAAATGGAATTGCTCCTGCGTTTACAGTACGCTTTGCACATGAATATCTACTTTGGTTTTACAAGAAAGGTGCAATGTTTATGCCGTGTAAAGAAGCAAGGGGGAAATTTACAACCGTATTGAGAGAACCAGCAACACAGCACAGCAAGAAACCATTATGTGCCTATGAAATGCTTGAATCCATGTTTCCAGACACAGAAAAATTAGAGATGTTTGCAAGAAATGAGCGCAAAGGCTGGGATTGCTGGGGAAATGAGGTGTCAATAATTCATGACTAAAGTCACAGGCATTCTCAGTAAATTTGGAAAACTGTGAGATTTCGCAATCATGCTAACACAACATTAAAAACAGGAAGGAGAATGTTCCCTGCCACTCTCCGGTGGCGGGGAGATCGAAAAATGAAAAGAATCAAAAAACAAAAACTGATACGTAATGTGACCGCATTTGCAGTCATTGTTGCCGTCCTCCTGTCCGCAGGAAAACTCCATGCAGACCGGGACGGGATGACAGAAGTAAATGTTGGTTCGGAAAATGAAAAAGAAGAAACTGCTGTAGATTTGTCTGTTAATGGTAACATGACCGTTACCTTTATCGACGTAGGACAGGGTGATTCCATATTAGTCACGCAGAACGGACACGCCATGCTTGTTGATACGGGTAACTATGACGCATATGATAATGTACAGGAAGTCTTGAAAGAAAATGACGTTTCATCCTTGGATTATTTCGTCGTAACCCATATGGATTCTGACCATATGCAGTCAGCGTCAGACATACTGGAGGATTATAACGTGGAAACGCTTTTGTGCGCCAATGATCTTGAAAAAGACACTATGTGCGTCCGGTATTTCGCGGAAAATATAAACAAGGCCGATTACGTCGTATTCCCGTCTGCGGGAGAAGAGTATGTTATGAGCAATGTGCTGATCGACGTCTTAGCACCGGAATATAACGAACCGGAAGGGTTCGAGGATTCAAACGATTATTCCATCATTCTGAAACTGACATACGGGGAAACATCTTATCTGCTTACAGCGGACGCTTCGGAGGAAGAGTTTGAAATATCCAGATCCATCGGCATGGATTTTTCGGCGGATGTTGTTAAACTGATGCATCACGGAAGTGCTCAGGACGGTTCAAATTCTGAAGCATTTCTGAACGCTGTTGACCCGGAATATGCTGTTATCAGCTGTGGATATGGAAATACATATGGACACCCGCATTTGGAAGTTGTTGATCTGTTACAGAAAAAGAACATTTCAACGTTCCGGACAGACCTGCAAGGTACGGTCATATCCATATCGGACGGCAATGCTATTTTTTGGAACACTTATCCAACGGATGATTTTCGTTCCGGGTCAGAAATTAACGGAACAGAATAACTCATAATTAATGTCACGAGTATTCTCGTTCGATTTGTAAAGAAGGAAAAAAACATGAAGGAAAAATTAAAAACAGCGTACTTGGTAAGGGTTACATCAGACAACCACAACCAGGAAATCAGCATGTTTGAAAATGAGGATGGAAGATTCACGCTTACACACAACCGGATTGGTGCTTCCCCTCTGGTAAAAAGGTATCCCATGACGATGTGGAACAAGATATACCGGAAAAAAATTTCCGACGGATGGACAGATGAATCCGGTATTTCCGGATTGTCCCTGCGTGAGGTTCCTAAATATGGTGAAATCAGCGACAAGGCTGTTGCGGGACTGGTTGATTACCTGTTAAAAGCGGCAAACGAGTACGTGAAAAAGAATTATCTGGTTACGGAAAGGACCGTGACTGAAAAAATGATCGCCGAAGCAAGAAAAGAAATCTGCCAGATGGCAGAAACCACAGACGTGGAGACGTTTAACGGATATTTACTGGAATTGTTTAAAACAATCCCCCGGAAAATGGAAACAGTGAAACAGTACCTTGCAAAATCCGATGGCGACATGCTTGGCATTATCGACAGGGAAATTTCACTCTTGGATGCCATGGAAGGGCAGGTTTCTATCAAAAAACCGGAGCAAAAGAAGAATATCCTTGAATTGTCAGGTTTGGAAATCCGGGAATGTACGGATTATGAACTTGCTGAGGTAAGAAAAACGTTAGGCGGAAAGTATTTCGCAAGAGCGAAAGGCATGTTCCGAGTTTCTAACAGGAATTCGGAAAGAAAATTCCAAGCTTTCTGCAGAAACAACCACTATACGAAAAGCAATATACGGCTTTTGTTTCATGGTTCGGGTTCTGCAAACTGGTGGAACATCCTTTTACTTGGTCTGTCGGTCAAGAACGCCTCTCCGTTAGGCATGTTCGGGGCTGGTGTTTATTTCGCTGATGACCCGGGTAAATCACTCAATTACTGTGGCGGAGACCGGAGATTTTTGGCAATTTTCCAGACAGCGTATAATAAACCTTACGATATCTGGAATTGGGACCATGCATGCCAGAAGCTGAATAAGAAAAAGCTTTACGCCATGGGACGCGACATTGTGTTCGCACATAAGGATCTTGGGATGCTGCGCCGGAACGAATATGTTTCCTATCAGGATGACCAGCATTCCATAAAATACCTTATAGAATTTTAGTAGACCGTGGGCAATTTCCCCATTCCTTGTGAATGGGGTTGATTGTCCACATTTTTTTATGCAAAAAAAAGTTCCTTTTTTAATGGGAAAAACTGTATATCATTATATAACAATTTTGTGAGGAGGGAAAAAAATTGAAAAGAAATATATTTCTGATTACACTTACATTTTTTGTGATATTAGCTGGGTGTGAAAGCACAGTTACAACAACTCCGGTAACCAGTGAGACAACAGATTATGATACAGACCATATATCGTTTTCATTGTTTGGGGAAACATTCGCATTTTCGGATAACGGGATCTTGGATGCGAAAAAGTTTTATAATCTACTTGATGAATATGGCTGGAAGGTTAAAAAAACGGATATGGGAGACGTTGATCCGGATATGGAAGATATAACTGGACCCCACTGGGTATCATTCTCGTCAGTGAACCTGCCCAGATGCAGTATTACGGTTTTTACTGATTTCGGAAGCCTATATGGTTCAGAGGATTACCGTGAATATCCTGTTAGCGCTATCCAAATTAGCGGTACATGTGATCTTTTCCCAAATTTTAGTTGTATGGGTTGGTTTCCATGGATGGACAGTGATGAAACTGCAGAAGTACTTGGAACCACACATCTTGTCCATCCACAGTATCCGATTGGGGATGTGGACATGCTTTACTTGGAATACCCGTGGCTATATCCCGGTGACAACACCGGAAAAATGCTGCGGTTGGTTTACAACGTGCTTGAGGATGGCACGGAATATGTTACAGTGATTATGGGAAAAAATATAACTTCTGCGATACTTCCTGCTTTCTGATTTTGTTCAGAAAGCGAAAGATTGCATAATATAGAAAAGGAGCCATTTTCGACTCCTTTTTTTCTTTTCTATAGAAAATTTAAAAATCACTCAGTGCGTAAATAGCAATGGACAGGTACTTTGACAGTTTGATTGGGATCCATCCGTGTGGGTACTGATTTGTCATAAGTAAAAGATACTAATAATATTTTGTTAGTTGTGTTATTAAGATGCGAATACAGGACATGACGGGTCACTCAGTACGGGACATGCCAATTCATCTCTGGATATGCTGCACCGGCTTGAGACCATGGTCCTTATGGGAATGGAGCTTCCGCTGCAGGCAGTGCAGATGCAGATCGTGTCAGGTTTGGACATTTTGATTCATCTTGGACGTATGAAAGGCGGAAAACGTCGTCTGCTGGAGGTGTCAGAGCTGCTTGGGTGCAATAAGGGACAGTACGAATTACAAACGCTGTATCGATTCCGGCAGGCAGATGAGGGAGGAGAGACAAAGGATACATGGGAACGGGCAGGAGAATTGAAAAACGTAAAAAAGCGGAGTATGCAAGGGTAAGAACAGGAAAAGAAGGAATAGATTACCGGATATACCGGTGGAAGCTTTATGAAATTCTGCTATATGGGTCAATTTCCATTGGTATTACGGGAATATTTGCTTTTTTGTTCTACCGGTCCGTATATGCTCTGATGGCGGCTGTTTTTGTTGTACCCCTGTTTCTCCGGTATCAGAAGGCGGAGAAGATAAAAAAACGCCGGGAACGCCTGCTGCTGCAGTTTTGTGACGGAATGCAGGCAGTATGCGCAGCTATGCAGGCAGGCTATTCCGTAGAAAATGCGTGGATACAGGCGGAAAAAGAAATGAAAAACCTTTATGGCGAAAAGGCAGAGATGACAAGGGCATTTGTCTGGATGAATCAGAGGGTGCGAATGCATGTGCCGATGGAACAGGCAGTGGCGGATTTTGCGGCAGGCAGTGGATTGGAGGATATACAGAATTTTGCAAACGTGTTTGGCTATGCCAGACGCAACGGAGGAAACATGAAAATAATTATCACATCCACCACAGCAAAAATCCGTGAGAAGCAAACTGTTATGGCAGAGATTCAGACGCTGCTTGCGGCAAAAAAGCTGGAACAGAAAATTATGAATGTAATGCCGCTGGCAATTTTAGGCTATATTTCGCTTACTTCACCGGATTATATGGAAGTGTTATATCACAATGGATTGGGGTATGCGTTGATGAGTGTGTGTCTGGCGGTATATCTGGGGGCGTGGTACTGGTCCGGAAAGCTGGTGAATATAGAGGTATGAAAAAGACGGTTGCAATACTGACGGCAGGAGCATTGGCAGGTGTGCTGCTTACATGGTTGGAATATCAGAGTGATACAGAAGGCGACATATTGCGAAATGAACCGGGAGCAGGAAGCAGATGGGTGGAATATACCGCAACCGCGGCGGATGGAAGCAAAGAGACGGAGATTTCTCTGGAAGTGCAGGAGAGAGAATTATCCGGCGAGGCGAGAATACAGCTTTTTGAGGATGCCCGGGCGGAATTTGAAGCTGTGTGGCTTGGAAATAACGCTTCTGCAATGCAGGTCTGTGAAAATCTCATGCTTCCGGCTTCTTTGCAGGATGGGCTTGTTGAGGTTACATATGATTTTGATAATTACGAGGTCGCAGACAGCGAAGGAACTATTTATGGGGAGAAAGCAGCTGAGAATGGGACGGATGTATTACTGACGGTGACATTTTCCTATTTGAATGAGGAGCAGATCGTACCCTATTATTTCCGGGTAGTTCCAAAGACTCTGACAGGACAGGAAAAATGGGAGCAGGAAATTCAGGATGCTTTGCAGGAGGCTGAAACAGACAGCCGGACAGAGCAGACACTGCATCTCCCGGAGGAAGTGGCAGGAACCAGGGTCATATGGCGGGGAATCCGCGAATATACGGGAGTGAAAGTGTTTCTTGTCAGCGTATTGCTTGCGGCAGGAGGATGGCTGGCACAAAAAGAGCGCAAAAAGGCAGAGAAAAAGCAAAAAGACGAGCGGTTAAAAAGACAGTATCCGGTACTGGTAAATCAGCTTTCTCTGCTGATGGGAGCCGGGATGTCCGTAACAAGTGCGTGGAAAAATATGTTGGAGCTCTATGAGACAAATCGAAAGAAACAGAAAACAGAAAGCCAGGAGGCATATGAGGAAATGGCAGTTACATGGCGTCAGATGCAGCATGGCGTCTCCCAGCAGGAGGCTTTGGGGGATTTCGGGCGAAGAATCGGATCGATTCATTACCGCAGGCTATCTTTGCTGTTGACACAGAATTTGTCAAAGGGAGCGGCGGGACTTGGAAGGCTGTTGGAACAGGAAGCGGCAGAGATGTTTGAAGAGCGGATAAGGATGGCGAGAAAGGCGGGAGAGGAAGCAGGAACAAAGCTGTTATTTCCTATGATTCTTATGCTGGTCATCATAATTGTGATCCTCATTATTCCCGCGTTTCTGAATATGTAGAGATGATTACACCGTAACGGAGTGACCAAAAAAGGCGAAAGATAATGAAAAAAGAATGTGATTTTTGGAAAGGAAGGGTGTTATGACAGAAATAAAACGCTTTTTACAGGAAGAAGATGGAATTGGCGTGGTGGAAGTGATTTTAATTCTTGTGGTACTGCTGGGATTAATAGTGATCTTTAAAAAACAGCTGACGACAATTGTAAACAATGCATTTTCATCCATTAACAGCAAGGCTAATTCGCTGAAATGATCGAAACAGGACGCAGCCGGGTGAAAGCAAGTGTGACGGTGTTCCTTAGTTTTGTAGTGCTGCTGATGGCGGCAGTCATTTTTTCCCTGTTGGAATCGGCGCGTGTCAGCGGCATGAAAAGCTTTTGCCAGATGGATGCGATGCTGACGGTGGATAATCTGTTTGCGGAGTATCAACGGGAGCTGTGGGCTGACTATGATCTGCTGTTTTTGGATGGTTCTTATGGCAGTAGAGCGTGGAGCAGAGAAAAGGTCGAAAGCAGAACCATGGAGTTTTCCCTTGAGAACTGTGGCGGGGCAGATACCGGAAGTTCTGTCATTGGCGGAGGGGCGGTTGATTTTTACAGCATCATGCCTGTGCAGGCGGAGCTGACGCAATATGAATTTGCCACAGATCATGACGGGCAGGTGTTCCGCAGCCAGGCAGCCCGGGCCATGGTACGAACCTATGGGGCTTCTGCAGCGGAAAAACTGTATGATGTATTGGGGCAGGCAGAAGAGGCAGATGAGGCAGGAAGCGCATTGGAGCAGAGCGGCAACCGGGCGCTGGAGCGGCTGGAAGATGCTTATCAGGTAATACAGGAGCAACAAACAGGAAGCGGCGTATCAGAAGAAACCGGAGAAGAAGCAGGTTCGGGCGGTGATATGATTTCCTCGGAGTATATGCCGGAGGAAAATCCGCTGGAGCTTTTAAAAAAGATGAAAAAGCAGGGGATTCTGGTTCTTACTGCGCCGCAGATGGATATTTCGGAGAAGGAAATGGACGTGTCTGACACATTGCTTCGAAGAGACATTCTTTCGGGGACATATGATGAACAAAAAGACGGTATCCTGTCACAGACAGCAGAGGAAGTTCTGTTTTTTGCATATCTGGACGAGCACTATTCCAATGCGGTCAACGTAAAAGAGGGCGGTGATTTAGATTATGAACTGGAATATATCATTGCAGGAAGGGGATCGGATGCAGATAATCTGAAGGCGGTGGTGAGGCGGCTGCTTCTGATGCGAGAGGGAGCAAATGCGCTGTATTTACAGTCGGATGCGGAAAAGCAGGCACTTTTGTATGAAGCGGCACTGGCAATTTCCGTTGCCACAGGGACGGAGGCATTGGTTCCGGTTATAAAACAGGGACTTCTGCTGGCGTGGGCATATGCGGAGAGTATTGCGGATGTGCGGGTATTGCTGCAGGGCGGAAAGATTCCTTTGAATAAGACATCCGCAGACTGGATGACGGATTTGCTTCATCTGTCCAGGTCGTTAAATGAAGCCACGCAGAAGCAGCATGACCGTGGATTGAGCTATGTGCGGTATTTGCAGATGATACTGTTTCTCATGAAGGATAGGACCGTGAATTATCGTAGTATGGATTTGCTGGAAGCGCGTGCCCGGGTTTCCATGGATTGCATGATGCAGCGAATACAGGTGGATATGTCCTATCAGGGAGAGCCTCTTTTTTGGAGCATGGTATCCATCGGGGACGGTCAGCTTGGGACGTATCACTTTTCCGGGCAAAGAGAGATCGACTATATGGAATAATAACGAGGAAAGCGACAGTCGGGATGGTATAAATAAGATAGAAATGAAAGGCAGGTGCAAAACGGTGCTTTTGAAGCTGCATAGGATACAGAAAAATGAAGCTGAAATAAATAAGAACAATAAGTCCAGGGTCACAAAGCAAAACAGGTTTTTCAAATGGCAATATAAGGTACATCTCCCCTTACCTCCATTCCGATTTCCTATGTCGGCAAAAGCACCGTTTTGCATCTGCCGGAAAGCATCGCTTACCGTAGAAGCGGCGTTTGCGGCGCCTGTCGCAATCTTTTTTCTTGTGCTGCTGCTGTCATTTTTCCCGATTCTGGAATTGCAGAAGAGTGTGGAGGAATCCATGCAGTGTGCCGCCCGGAGAGCGGCGGCGTCTGCTGTTACAGAGGAGGAAAGTGCAGACGGAAGCCTGACATATGCGAAGGGTTTGTTCTGGAAGAATATCAGAGGTTATGATCTGCCGGTACAATATATTACGGGCGGGTATGCAGGTATTTCCCTGCTTGGATCAAAGTCCGCCGGGGAGTATATCGTGCTTGCGGCAGATTACAGGGTTCAGATGCCCGTCCGGTTATTTGGCAGACAGAGTTTTGCCATCAGTCATAAGGTGAAGGCGAGAAAATGGAACGGATATGAAACAGGCGGAGGAGAGGAAGCTGCTTCGTCAAAAACGGTTTACATAACGGAAAACGGGAGAGCATACCACAAGGATCTGAGCTGTAATTATCTGGATTTATCCATACGTTCTGTGAGCAGGGCAGAAGTGGGCGGGCTGCGAAGTGCAGACGGTTCTGTCTATCATGAATGTTCTTCCTGCGGAAAAAAGAATTTCTCTTCCGGGATTGTTTATATTACGACGTACGGAACCGAATATCATACTGCTTTGGATTGCAGAGGTTTAAAACGTACAATAAAAGCAGTTGATTTGGAAGAAGTACAGGGGAGGACGCCCTGCCCGAAGTGCTACGGTTCTCATCTGGACAGCGATTAAGGAGGAGATATATTGATTATGTCAGGCGTATTGGGCGCATTTTTGGGATGGTTTTCGGTGGTCGATTGCATAAAAAAGCATGTTTCTGTATGGGGAACGGTTCTTTGCGCAGTGACGGGAGTTATCATGCGTGTTTCCATGGGAAATTTTGTATTTGCCGATATTTTTGGCGGAATGGCAGTGGGAGGCTGCATGATTTTTGTGAGTTTGCTGAGCCGGCAGGCAATCGGCATGGGTGATGGAATGGTATTGCTTGCAGAGGGAATCTATCTCGGGTTCTGGGACAACCTCATGGTACTTTTCTGGGGGATGATGTTTTCCGGAATATGCTCTGCTTTTTTGCTGATTCTAAAGAAGGTAAAAAGAAAAACGGAGATTCCCTTTCTCCCGTTTTTATTTGCCGGTTATCTGGTGGTGATTTTTATATGAGCAATCGAAGTTTTAACGGAATATCCGTTAAAAAGAAGGTGAAAGGAAGCTTCACGGTGGAAGCTGTGTTTATTATGCCAATGATCATTTTCATTCTGATGTTTGCGTTAAATACCGGAATTACAATGCATCAGGAGACCTGCTGCGCAGTGGAAGACATCAGGCAGGCGGAGGAAATACAGACGGTAAAGCTGTTTTGGCGGGCAAGCCGGATGGAAGAGTTGAAATCGCTGGTATCGCAGGATGGTACGATGGGAGGTGAAGGCAGATGACAATAGAATATATTAAGAATCTCAACCGCAGCTATCTGATCATAAAAGACGTAAAGGCAGCTCTTTCATCCTTTGACGTTCAGATGGCAATGCGGAGAAAATCAGCATCCTTTCTGCCGATGGAATGTATTATGGCGGACGGTCGGGCGGAATGCTGGTATGATATTACGGGCAGACAGCCTTTTGAAGTTGTTTTGGAATGTCAGAAGGCGGATATGAGGTTTCTGACACAGTTTGTCGGCAGTCTTACAAAGGCAAGTCAGAACACGGAAGATTATCTTTTGGATGGAGCATGTATCAGCTTCTGCCCGCAGTGTATTTTTTACGATGTTGTACAAAAGGAGTATTTGTTTTGTTATGTCCCGGGATATGAAATGGACAATGGCGGAGAGCTGCGGACATTGACGGAACTGATTTTGAGACATCTGGATCACGGAGATGACAGGGCGGTGTCTGCGGGCTATGCGCTTTACCAGAAGGTGACGGAGGATGTATATACCATGCAGGATCTCGTGCAGTGCCTGGGGCATGATTTGGAGTGTGAGATGCATTCGGAGGAGTGGCAGGAGACTTATGAGGAAGAGGATGAACCGGACATGCCAAACGAGGAAAGTCATAAAATTACGGGGTCAACTCTCAGTCGGTTGTGGGGAAAGATGCAGCAGCGGATAAAAAATGAAGATTTCCGGTATGAAGAAAAACGGAGAGAAAAGCTGCGGAAAAATGGAGAAAAACCAGGAATCAGAATGGGAGCCTTCCGTGGAATGAGCGAACAGAAAACGGTATTTTTGTCTGTCCCTTCGGATGAGATACAGGGGCAGCTTTTGTATCAGGGGCAGAATGGACAGGATCACTTGCTGGTAGATACAGGACAGGATAATTATTTTATCGGCTCCAACATAGAGGCGGTGGACGGATATATCAGGAATGAGAATGTCAGCCGCATCCATGCCCGCATATTCAAATTAAAAGGTGAATTTTATGTGGAAGATTTAAACTCGACAAATGGAACGACGTTAAATGGAAAGGCGATCGTTTATCGTCAAAAAGAAAAACTGAACAAAAACGACCGCCTTGTATTTGCCACAGAGGAATATCTGTTTTGCTGATCATGGGTGTATAGGGAAGATGATTCTGACATCCGTTCCCTGCTTTAGAGGTAAAAGCTGCAGGGAACCGGCGTGGGCATTCAGGATGCGCTCGGTGATGACCAGACCAAGACCTGTACCGCCCTCTTTCGTGGATTGAAATGGGGTGATGGCAGGTGCCTGATGCTGCATGGGAATACCGCAGCCATTGTCGGCAATATGCAGGATCACGTTTGTTTCATCGAAGGATGCCTGTACCGTTATGATGCCCGTCTGTGTGCCTGCACGGTATTCAGGACAGGCAAGGATGGCTTCCGCCGCATTCTTTAACAGATTGGTGACCGCATGAGAAAGCGAGTGACCGTCAAAGAAAACAGTGGGAAAATCCGGCTGATATCTGCGCAGGATATGTATATTTTGATAGGTCTGGTCTATCCCGCACTTGCGGATGCACTCATTTAAAAAATCCGGTAAGGAATGAGCTCTTTTTGTAATGGAAATATCCTCTTTTAAGTAGGCGGCATCCTGAAACAGGGAAAGCATATCCGTCAATTCTTCCCGCATATCTCGCCAGCGGTTATCTGAGCCCAGGTCAGGATGGCGTGTCTCCAATATTTTCATGGAATTTTTCAGTATGGTAAATGAATTTTTCGTTTCATGTATAATAGTCTGGTATAATAATTCATTCATAGATTTAACGACTTTCTGAGAAATTTGTCTGAGTTTCAATCACTTTTTATATGGATTTCAGGGCTTTTCTAGTGTATCATGGAATTACATGGAATTACAATGAAAGCTCATTTACAAAAATCGACAAAAGCTATATTGTATTTCCAAAAAAATTCATGCATTTGGAAAGGAGAGAGACAAAAACGGGCGGTATTTGTCTGTTTTTGTCGGTGATTGCGACATGAAAAATGAAAATTGCATTTTTTGTAGAATACTGGCAGGGGAGATTCCATCCAGAGTATTATATGAGGATGAGGACTTTAAGGTGATTATGGATGTGGGTCCTGCCACAAGAGGTCATGCATTGATTTTGCCGAAGGAGCACTATGCAAATCTGTATGAGCTGCCGGAGGAGCTGGCAGCAAAGGCAATGAAGCTTGCAAAAAAAATGACCGCTGCCATGACCGATGTGCTGCACTGTGATGGATTTAATCTGGTGCAGAATAACGGTATGGTAGCAGGTCAGACGGTATTTCATTTTCATTTACATTTGATTCCCCGCTATGAGCAGGATGACAATGCGGGAATGATCAGTTGGAAACAAAAATCCTTCTCCGATGAGGAGATGCAGAAATTGCAGGAGCTTATTGTTTCCGGCATTCGTCAATAAGATTGGTGATGGTCGTGACGGGATCCAGATGTCTGGCTCCTGTCATGGCATCTATGTAAGTCTCGCGATTTTCTGATACAAAGTGAATTGCATCTAAAAGGCTTTCCTCTGTCAACTGTTCTTCTTCTATTACATAGCTGAAGCCCTGTTTTTTAAAAGAGTTTGCGTTGAGAATCTGATCACCTCTGCTGGCATTTGCAGACAACGGAATCAAAATGTTCAGCTTGCGCAGCTCCAGCAGTTCGCAGATGGCATTTGCTCCGGCTCTGGAGATAACAATATCCGCAAGGGCAAGTAAATCTGCCAGTTCTTTGTTGATATATTCATATTGAACATAGCCATCCAGACCGCTGCAGTCCGGGTCAAGGTTATCTTTTCCGCAAAGGTGGATCAACTGATAATCCACAAGAAGATCCGGTAAAGCTTTGCGTATGGTATCATTGATGAATTTGGAACCGGTGCTGCCGCCCACTACAAGGAGGACCGGTTTATCGGCGGAAAGTCCTGTGAACTCAAGGGCGCGGACCTTGTTCCCCTCCAATAACTGACTGCGGATCGGAGAACCGGTGAGGATGGCTTTTCCTTCCGGCAGATGCTCCAGTGTCTCCGGGAAATTGCAGCAAACTTTGGATGCAGATGGGATTGCCAGTTTGTTTGCCAGACCAGGAGTGAGGTCTGATTCATGAATGATCGCCGGAATGTGAAGCTGTTTTGCGGCCAATACGACCGGAACACTTACAAATCCTCCCTTGGAAAATACAATATCCGGTTTCAACTGACGCAGTAATTTGCGTGCCTGAAAGCAGCCTTTTAACACTTTCAGCGGGTCAGAAAAGTTTTTGGGGTCGAAGTAGCGGCGCAGCTTTCCGGAGGAAATTCCATGGTATGGGATGCCGCAGCCCTCGATCAACTGTTTTTCAATTCCGTTATAGGAGCCGATATACTCAATTTCATATCCCATCTGGCGCAGACGGGGGAATAATGCGATGTTTGGGGTGACGTGTCCGGCGGTACCTCCGCCTGTCATAACGATTTTTTTCATATATATAAATCCTTCCTCTAATGAAATTTATGATAAATTTGCTTTTCAGAAAGCATTCCCAACCTGCCTTTGTATAAATTTGCCTGTCTTCGAGGTTGTTATCGTTCAGAGCCAGACTCGAAAATACATCGTATTTTCTCGTTGAGGCGTATCCGCCAGATAAATTTATACAAAACCATGTTTGTGAATGCAAGCATTCCCAACCTGCCTTTGTATAAATTTGCCTGTCTCTGAACGGTTAATCATATTATTAAGCGATACGAAATAAAAGTCAAGAATAAGGATGTGATTTCTTTTGATGAAATGTGTCAAAAGTTGCGACAAATTTTTGGGACAGCCATCTTTCTATTTTTCTTCTTCTATATTATACTGAATAAGTAGAAAATCAGAATAGAAAGGAGACATTATGTCAGGGTTGATGTTTATCTGGCAGATTTTTCGGACGTGGAAGATGGAGATTGGCGCAGGATTGGTGCTGCTGGCTGTCATTTTGCTGCTTGTGCTCCTGATATCACAGAGAAAAAATCTGCAGCAGAACAAAAAAATAGCACAACAGATAACCGGACTTTCAAAACTGATAGAGAAACAGGGGGATATGCTGCAGGAGAAGCCCCAGAGTAAGATACAGGGAGAGGAAAGCTTTTATCAGAAGGAAAACAGGCAGCGTAAAAAGGAAGAAGAACTTTTTGGCAGTGTCATGGAGGAAATTTTTTCTTGATAAAGTATAGGTACTTTGTTACAATGTGAAAAGAGAAAGTGAAAAAATTAACAATCATATATTATTACGAAGGAGAGTGGAAAAATGAGTAAAGTAACATTTGACTATTCCAGAGCAGCAAACGTCATCAGTGAGGACGAGCTGTGCAGCATGAAAAGGATTGCAGAGGATGCAAAGGAGGTGCTGGTAAACAAATCAGGGGCGGGAAATGATTTCCTTGGATGGATTGATCTTCCGGTAGATTATGATAAAGAGGAGTTTGCCCGTATCAAAGCGGCAGCCGGGAAGATCAGACAGGATTCGGAGGTTCTGGTAGTGATCGGTATCGGTGGATCTTATCTGGGAGCGAGAGCAGCAATCGAGTTTTTGCGCCATAGTTTTTACAACAGTGTATCAAAAGAAGTGCGAAAAACACCGGAGATCTACTATGCGGGAAACAGCATCAGCACTACATATCTGAAGGATCTGCTGGAGGTTATCGGGGATCGGGATTTCTCCGTCAATGTAATTTCCAAATCCGGCACAACTACTGAGCCTGCCATTGCTTTCCGTATTTTAAAGAAGAAAATGGAAGAGAAATACGGTAAAGAGGAGGCAGCAAAACGTATCTATGCTACGACAGACAAAGCAAGAGGAGCGTTAAAAACGCTGGCAACGGAAGAAGGTTATGAAACCTTTGTTGTTCCGGATGATGTGGGCGGAAGATTTTCTGTTTTGACAGCAGTCGGACTGCTCCCGATTGCAGTCAGCGGGGCAGATATCGATCAGTTGATGGCAGGTGCGCAGGATGCGAGAAAGAATGCACTGGAGCTGCCTTTCGAGGAGAATGATGCGGTGAAATATGCGGCAGTGAGAAATATTCTTCTCAGAAAAGGAAAGGGCATTGAGGTACTGGCAAATTATGAGCCATGCCTGCACTATGTAAATGAATGGTGGAAACAGCTTTACGGTGAGAGCGAAGGAAAAGATCAGAAGGGTATTTTCCCGGCAGCAGTAGATCTGACTACCGATCTTCATTCCATGGGGCAGTTTATTCAGGACGGAGCAAGAACGATGTTTGAGACAGTTCTGAATCTTGAAGAAGCGGGAAGTGAGATCCGAATCGAGGAGGAAGCGGTAGATCTGGACGGACTGAATTATCTGGCAGGAGAGGATATGGCATTTGTAAATTCCTGCGCGATGAACGGAACGATCATGGCTCACACAGACGGAAATGTACCGAATCTGATGATCCGTATTCCGGAGCGGAATGAGTACAGTCTGGGACAGTTGTTCTACTTCTTCGAGTTTGCTGTAGGTGTCAGCGGATACATTCTGGGCGTTAATCCGTTCAATCAGCCGGGTGTGGAGAGCTACAAGAAAAACATGTTTGCACTCCTTGGTAAACCGGGCTATGAAGAGGTAGGAGAGGCGCTTTTAAAGCGTTTGTAGAATAGCGGTTTTTCAGAAATATCAAAAAATTATTAAAAAAATTTGACAAATATATTAAGTTTTGTTATAATTCCTATCACAACACGGATATGTAACAATTTTGTAACAAAATGTAATAATTTTAAAAATAATTTAATACATTTGTTATAAAGCACATGTCTATGTAGTGAACATGCAGAAACATAGAGCATTGTTATTCAGGAGGTTATGATGAAACTTACAAAAAAAGTTATTGGAAGCGGAGCAGTTGCTGCAGCGTTATTAGCCACCACCGTGACAACAGCTGTTTTTGGTAATGTGACAGAAGACAAATCCAATTATAAAGTGGCTGATGTGAAGGAGAGATACGCACAGAAAAACAGAACAGCAGATGTTCAGAAAAAAGTATTTAACATTCTGGATGAAGCTGACGAGAAAAGTGCAATCGTTGCTGCAATATCCACTGTAAGGGTCGGACAGATTGTAGCAGAAACTCAGAAGAAGGAAATCAAAGCAAGAGAAGCTGTCATGGGAGATATTCAGGCAGAGGCACAGATTGAGACTCAGGCGAGTACAGAACCGGCGGAAAAACAAGATCCGTGGGAAAATGTGCTGCTTCCGAATGTAGAGGATCTGCTGAATATTCGTGCAGAGGCTTCCACAGATTCTGAGCCGGTAGGTGTCCTTCACAGAGGCTGCTCTGCACAGATCGAGGAGATTGGTGACGAGTGGACGAAAATCAGTTCCGGGTCTGTGGAAGGTTATGTAAAAAATGAGTATTGTGTATACGGACAGGATGCGAAGGCATTAGCAGAGGAGGTTTGCGAGACAACCGTAACCGCGAATACACCGGGACTTCGTGTGAGGAAGTCCGCAGATACTGAATCAGTGATTGTAGATGTTTTGGAAGAAGAAGAGACATTGAAAGCAGATAAAGATGCCGAGACAGTCGAAGGATGGGTCGCGGTTGTTTGCGGCGATACTACAGCATATGTTTCCAGCGATTATGTGGATGTTGAGCTGCAGATGGGAACCGCACTCTCTATGGAAGAGGAGCTTGCCCGTATTGCAGCAGAACAGGAGGCGGCAAGAAAAGCGGCAGAGGAGCAGGCGGCAGAAGAGAAAGCGGAAAGGGAGTCGGCACAGGCGACAGAAAAAGCGCAGACTTCTTCTTCAGAAAGTTCCGCAAGCGACTCATCAGGCTCCGATTCATACAATGAGTCCGAGTCATCATCTTCTGACAGTTCCTCTCAGAATGAAGCAGTATCTGCTTCCTCTGATGATTTGTCCCTGCTTGCGGCATTGATCTACTGTGAGGCAGGAGGAGAACCATATGAAGGACAGGTGGCGGTAGGCGCGGTCGTAATGAATCGTGTGAGAAGCGGCTCTTTCCCGAACAGTATTCGGGATGTGATTTATCAGTCCGGTCAGTTTACGCCGGCATCCAGCGGAACGCTTTCCAAGGCAATGTCAAACGGAAATTACTGCTATTCAGCAGCAGAGGAGGCTTTGGCAGGTGCAGATAACACCGGCGGAGCATTGTATTTCCATTCAGGTACATCTTCCGGCAAAGGTATTGTAATTGGACATCAGACTTTTTATTAAAACATGAAAAAACCCGAACCTCTGACAAGAGGCTCGGGTTTTTTGGATATAACTTTTGCCCGGGGGATTAGGTTGTAAAAAATTGGGGACTATAGTATAATAGGAATGCTCGAAATGTTGAGTGGACTTGTAACTTTAAAATCATGAGAGGAGGTTTTGACATGGAAACAGAATTGATTGTCTGGTTGGTAATTCTGGCGGCAATGATCGTAATTGAGATCATATCCATGGGTTTGACATCCATCTGGTTTGCGGGAGGAGCGTTGGCTGCGTTTCTGGCAAATCTGGCAGGCGCCGGCCTCGCAGTGCAGATTGTTCTGTTTTTTGTTGCGTCGATCGTCCTTTTGATCTTTACAAGACCATTGGCAAAAAAGTATTTTAATAATGGACGTGTAAAGACAAATGCGGAAAGTCTGGTCGGGCAAACCGCTGTTGTAACACAAGACATCGATAATCTGGAAGGAAAAGGACAGGCGGTAGTGCAGGGGATGGAATGGACAGCCCGTGCACAGTCTGACGATATTAAGATCGAAGCCGGAGCCCCTGTGGAAATCAAAGATATTCAGGGTGTGAAACTGATTGTAAAAAAGAAAGAATTGGAGGATTAAGCTTATGAGTATAAATAATGGTATGGGCGTTGCTATTGCTGTTATTATTTTAATTATTATCGTGGTTGCTGTTTTGGCCTCTTGCATTAAAATCGTGCCTCAGGCACATGCCATGGTAGTGGAAAGACTTGGCGCATATCAGGGTACATGGGGCGTAGGGCTCCATTTTAAGATGCCAATCATTGATCGAATTGCAAAGCGTGTATTATTAAAAGAACAGGTCGTTGATTTCGCACCGCAGCCGGTTATAACGAAAGATAATGTAACTATGCGGATCGACACCGTTGTGTATTTTCAGATCACAGATCCGAAGCTGTATGCTTATGGTGTGGAGAATCCGATCATGGCGATTGAAAATCTGACGGCAACCACCCTGCGAAACATCATCGGCGATCTGGAGCTGGATGAGACATTGACTTCCAGAGAGACGATCAATACGAAGATGCGCGCATCTTTGGATATTGCAACAGATCCATGGGGAATCAAGGTAAATCGTGTGGAGCTGAAAAACATCATTCCGCCACAGGCAATTCAGGATGCGATGGAGAAACAGATGAAGGCAGAGCGTGAGAGACGTGAGTCTATTCTTCGTGCAGAAGGTGAAAAAAAATCTACCATTCTTGTGGCAGAAGGTAAGAAAGAGTCTGCAATTCTGGATGCGGAGGCAGAAAAACGTGCTGCAATCCTGCGTGCAGAGGCAAAACGGGAGGCAACTGTAAAAGAGGCAGAAGGTCAGGCAGAAGCCATTTTGAAGATTCAGCAGGCAAATGCAGATGGTCTGCGCTTCTTAAGAGAGGCTGCACCTGACGCCGCGGTGCTTCAGCTTAAGAGCCTGGAAGCATTTGCGAAGGCTGCGGATGGTCAGGCGACCAAGATCATCATTCCATCCGAGATTCAGGGAATCGCAGGATTGGCAAAAGCGGTAGTGGAAGTTGCCGCAGAGGGGAATATACAGGAATAAAAAGACCCTAAGAGGGTTTGGATAAGAAGAGGTGTCACTTATGAATTTGAAGGGGAAACATTTTTTGAAACTGAAGGACTATGCACCGGAGGAAATCACGTTTCTGATTGATCTGGCGGCAGCCCTGAAGGCAAAAAAGAAACAGGGGATTTTGCATGATATATTGAAAGGGAAAAATATTGCGCTGATTTTTGAAAAAACCAGCACCAGAACAAGATGCTCCTTTGAAGTGGCAGCTTTTGATCTGGGTATGCATGCTACATTTTTAGACCCGTCCGCTTCCCAGATCGGAAAAAAGGAGAGTATCGCGGATACAGCGCGGGTGCTGGGGCGCATGTACGACGGAATCGAGTATCGGGGATTTGAGCAGACAATTGTGGAGGAACTTGCAAAATATGCAGGGGTTCCGGTTTGGAACGGATTGACAAACGAATTTCATCCGACACAGATGATTGCAGATATGCTCACTATCAAAGAGCAGTTTGGACATCTGAAAGGGATCAAGCTGGTTTACATGGGAGATGCCCGCTATAATATGGGGAATTCTCTGATGGTAGTTAGTGCAAAGCTTGGAATGAATTTTGTAGCTTGTACTTCCAAAAATTATTTTCCGGATCCAAAGCTTGTAGCGTATTGCAGAGAGGTTGCGGCTCAGACAGGCGCTACGCTCACCCTGACCGAGGATGTGATCGGGGGAACGAAAAATGCAGATGTTATCTACACTGATGTGTGGGTGTCTATGGGAGAGCCAGATGAAGTGTGGGAGACCCGGATCAGGGAACTCCTTCCATATCAGGTAAACGCAAAAGTTATGAAAAACGCAGGGAAGCAGGCAGTGTTTATGCACTGCCTCCCGGCGTTCCATGATCTGAATACCGGTATCGGCAGGCTGATTCATGAAAAATTCGGTCTGGATGCTATGGAAGTGACGGACGAAGTGTTTGAGAGCAGCCAGTCAGTTGTGTTTGATGAGGCGGAGAATCGTATGCATACCATCAAAGCGGTGATGCTGGCAACTATGTATGAAGATGCGGAGAAACTGCTGTGAAAACAAAAATACTCTGTGGATTGAGAGAAGCAAAGGATTTCGTGTCCGGTCAGGAATTGTGTGAGCAGTTTGGGGTGTCCCGAACTGCTGTCTGGAAAGCGATCAAACAGCTTCGGGAAGCCGGTTATGAGATTGAGGCTGTGCAAAATCGGGGGTATCGTCTGATTGAGACGCCGGATATTTTATCGAACAGCGAGTTAAACAGCCGGATTCATACGCAATGGGCAGGACGCAATGTCATTTATAAAAAAGTGGTGGATTCCACAAATACATATGCAAAGCAGTCAGGCGAACAGCCGGGTGGACATGGAACTTTAGTGGTAGCGGATATACAGACTGCAGGAAGAGGACGCAGAGGCAGAAACTGGGTGTCCCCGGAGGGATGCGGTATATGGATGAGTCTGCTCCTGAAACCGGACATGCTGCCGGGAAATGCACCTATGCTTACACTTGTTATGGCATTGGCAGTGCAGCGTGCATTGGAAAAGACTGCCCATGTAACTGCTCAGATCAAATGGCCAAATGATCTGGTAGTAGATGGCAAAAAGATCTGCGGGATACTCACTGAGATGAGTGCGCAGATGGATGAGATCAATTATATTGTTGTGGGTGTCGGCATAAATGCAAACATGGAAGAATTTCCGCAGGAATGCCGGGATGTGGCAACATCCGTATATTTGGAAACAGGAGCAAAGGTTCGAAGAGCAGATCTGGCTGCTTCTGTCATGGAGCAGTTTGAGTTTTATTATGATATATTTATGCGAACTCAGGATCTGAGCGGACTGATGGATGCGTACAATGCCTGTATGATAAATGAGGGCAGGGAAGTGCGGGTGCTGGATCCCAAAAAGGAATTTACCGGAATAGCAATGGGTATCAATGAACGCGGTGAACTGATGGTGGGCGTCGGGGATGCGGTAGTAAAGGTAGATTCCGGAGAGGTATCCGTGCGAGGTGTGTATGGCTATGTGTAGGCAGGCAGATAGAAAAATATAGTTGGTGAGGATCAGAAGATGTATCAGGATGAAGTAGTATTATGCGGGGCAAACGCATATACAAAAAAATATTATCTGAATCCGGATTTTGAAGGACTGCCGGAACAGATTCAGGCAGAGTTGAAGATTATGTGTGTCCTTTATACGGAGGATATCGGAGGCATATTGACTCTGAAATTTGACGAGGAAGGAAATTTGCAGTTTGAGACTTCCTCCGATGAAGGTGATCTGCTGTATGATGACATTGGCAGTGTACTGAAAATCAAACAACTGCAGCGGACAAAAACAGAGCTTTTGGAAGCTCTGGAAATGTACTATAAAGTATTTTTTGAATATGAATAACAGTTTAAAGACAGGCAGAAGAGAAGCGCTTTCGTGGTGACTCTGAATAAAAATGGGCAGGAGAGTATCATGTTACTGACAGTAGATATAGGAAATACGAATATAACATTGGGGGTGTTTCGGGGCGAGAATCTTATCACAACATTTCGTATGAACACCATCCAGACCCGTACATCGGATGAGTTTGGAATGGTCATGTGTGAGCTGCTGGAGCATAACCAGGTTTCCGTGGATCAGATTTCAGATGTGATCGTGGCGTCGGTCGTACCGAATGTGATGCATTCACTGACCAGTGCGATTATCAAATATATACATACCAGACCAATCATCATTGAGTCGGGCATCAAGACAGGCATCCGGGTCGCGGCGAAGAATCCGAGACAGGTGGGGGCAGACCGTATCGTAGATGCAGCAGCAGTATATGAGCTGTACGGTGGTCCGGCGATTGTGGTTGATTATGGTACAGCTACGACGTTTGACTTGGTGGATGAGGATGGTACTTTTACCGCCTGTGTTATTGCACCGGGTATTCGCACATCCGCCCAGGCTATGTGGAGTATGGCTGCCAAGCTGCCGGAGTTTGAAATTAAGAAACCGAAGAGTATTCTGGCGCAGGAAACCATTGCCTGTATGCAGGCGGGACTGGTGTTTGGACAAATAGGACAGACTGAGTATATTATCAAAAAGATGAAAGAAGAATTTGGCAAAGAGAATGTCAAAGTCGTGGCAACAGGAGGTTTGGGACGTATCATCGAGAAAGAGACAGATATGATCGACATTTATGATCCGATGCTGACTCTGAAGGGTATGCGTTTGATTTTTGAGAAACAGAAACGATCTTAACGAGGGAACAGAAATGGAGACATTGACCATTGGAAATGTGACTCTTCAAAATAATTTAATATTGGCACCCATGGCAGGCGTGACAGACCTGCCATTTCGTTTGCTCTGCAAAGAGCAGGGAGCAGGTCTGCTCTGTATGGAGATGGTCAGTGCGAAAGCGATTTATTACCGCAATAAAAATACGGAGGAGCTGCTGGAGATTGACGAGGGGGAACGCCCGGTATCCTTACAGCTTTTTGGCTCGGACCCGGATATCATTGCACAGATGGCGGCGCAGATCGAGGAGCGTCCTTTCGATATTCTGGATTTTAATATGGGATGTCCCGTGCCGAAGGTGGTAAATAATGGGGAAGGTTCTGCCCTTATGAAACAGCCAAAGCTGGTGGAGGAAATTTTGACAAAGCTGGTGAGGGCGATTCGAAAGCCGGTAACAGTAAAGATAAGAAAGGGTTTTGACGAAGATCATATCAATGCTGTGGAAATAGCGAAAATTGCCGAGAGCTGTGGTGTGGAAGCGGTGGCGGTTCATGGAAGAACGAGAGAACAATATTATTCCGGCAAGGCTGACTGGGATATCATAAAGCAGGTAAAGGAGGCTGTTCAGATTCCGGTCATTGGAAACGGTGATCTGCTCTGCGCAAAAGATGTGCTGCGGATGAAGGCGCAGACCGGATGTGACGGTTTCATGATCGGCCGGGGTGCACAGGGAAATCCATGGATATTCAAACAGATTTTATACAGTCTGGAGCATGGAGAAGAATTGCCGAAGCCTGCGATAGAAGAAGTGGTACGGATGGTGCTGCGCCATGGCGAATTGTTGGTTCGGGTAAAAGGCGAATACACCGGTATGAGAGAAATGCGAAAACACGCAGCATGGTATACCAGCGGATATAAAAATTCTGCAAAATTGAGGGGAAGGATCAATGAAGTGGAAAGTATCGGGCAGTTGAAAGAATTATTTCAGGGATTGCTCTGATCGTTTTTGCATAGTTTGTATCTGCAAAGCATATGCATATGAAAAATGCAGATTGATACAAGTCAGTTTGCAAGGAAAGGCGGCATGTGCGTATGTGGCAGAAGTTTTGGCGGCTTTTGCAGAAGTTGTTCGGCAAAGAGCCGGCGGAGCCGGAGGAAGCATCGGGGGAGAATCCCTTTATTTCGGAACTGCGTCCTATTTTGGAGGAGATTCTCAGACAATACGGGAAAAATTATCGGGAATTTCGCCCGGTGCTGATCGACCGGGAGGAAGCGTCTGATGATGCATCATGGATTTCGTTTCCCAGGGATGCACAGATGGAGACTGTGATGGAACAGATCACACCGAATCTGAATTATCTCACTGTGGTAACGAATCGACCGGAATATTTTTATGTGTGGAGGGATAAGCTTTACCAGGAGGAAGGGCTTCTGGTGTCTATCTGTGAAAAAGATAATTTTTCCCAGCTGGACGGATATAATACGGTGCTGGATTTTGAGTGTGAGGGAGCGATGTATCCACAGGGGCTTCGGGAGAATTTTATCTACATTCCTTTTTATAAACGCCCCTGGAAAATGGTGGAAAATATTGACATTGAAGTACCTATCGGGTATAATATCAAAATTATCGAGCGCAACTGGCTCGCAGGTAATGAAGTGTGCATGAGTGTAAACGAGGAGTAGTAAAAATGGACAAAAAAAATCTTTTGACCTATGCAGGTCTGCAGAAGTTGGAACAGGAATTACAGGACCTGAAAGTAGTAAGAAGAAAAGAAGTAGCACAGAAAATCAAAGAGGCAAGAGAGCAGGGCGACTTGTCTGAGAATGCAGAGTATGATGCTGCAAAAGATGAGCAGAGAGATATCGAAGCCCGCATTGAGGAAATTGAGAAAATCCTGAAAAATGCCGAGGTTGTTGTGGAAGATGAAGTAGATCTGGACAAGATCAGCGTAGGATGCGCAGTGCGTATTCTGGATTGTGAGTATGACGAGGAGCTGGAGTACAAGATCGTGGGTTCCACCGAGGCAAACAGCCTGAGGGGTAAAATTTCCAATGAGTCTCCGGTAGGTCGTGCGCTGCTTGGGGCAAAGGTTGGAGATATTGTCGAAGTAGAAACTCAGGCAGGTGTATTATCATATAAAGTGTTAGAGATTCAGAGATCAAATTAGTGAATCGCATCTGAGTACAGAGAGGGAGAGAGCATATGGCAGAACAGAAGAAAGTTCAGGAACAGGATATCAATCAGTTGTTGAAAGTTCGCCGCGAGAAACTGCAGGCATTGCAGGCAGACGGTAAGGATCCTTTTCAGATCACCAAATATGATGTGACACATCATAGTGTGGAAATTAAGGAAAATTATGATGCGCTGGAAGGACAGACTGTAACCGTGGCAGGACGTATGATGTTCAAACGTGTTATGGGAAAAGCATCTTTCTGCAATATTCAGGATTTGCAGGGAAGCATTCAGTCTTATGTGGCACGGGACAGTGTGGGCGAGGACCCGTACAAGGATTTCAAAAAATATGATGTGGGTGATATCATCGGCATCAAAGGCGAAGTGTTCAAAACAAAAACAGGTGAGATTTCCATCCATGCAAGCGAGATTGTTCTGCTGAGCAAGAGCCTTCAGGTGCTTCCGGAGAAGTACCACGGACTGACCGATACTGACATGCGTTATCGTCAGAGATATGTGGATCTGATCATGAATGCGGAGGTAAAGGATACGTTTATCAAGCGTTCCAGAATACTCAGCAGCATCCGTCGTTATCTGGACGGACAGGGCTTTATGGAGGTGGAAACGCCGATGCTTGTTTCAAACGCAGGCGGAGCGGCGGCAAGACCCTTTGAGACACATTTCAATGCATTGAATGAGGATCTGAAGCTTCGTATTTCCCTGGAGCTGTATCTGAAACGTCTGATCGTAGGCGGTATGGAGCGTGTATACGAGATTGGGCGTGTATTTCGTAATGAGGGGCTGGATACCAGACACAACCCGGAATTTACGCTGATGGAGCTGTATCAGGCATATACGGATTATCACGGTATGATGGATCTGACGGAAAATCTGTATCGTCATGTGGCAAGAGAAGTAACCGGATCTGAGGTGCTGACTTACGGTGAGCATACGATGGATCTGTCCAAACCATTTGCACGCATTACCATGGTGGATGCGGTAAAACAGTATGCAGGTGTGGACTTCAACGAGATTAAGACTACAGAGGAAGCAAAAGCACTTGCAAAAGAGCGGGGTATCGAATTTGAGGACCGCCATCAGAAGGGCGATATCTTAAACCTGTTCTTTGAAGAATATGTAGAAGAGCATCTGATCCAGCCGACCTTTATTATGGATCATCCGATTGAAATCTCTCCGCTTACCAAGAAAAAACCGGAGAATCCGGAGTATGTGGAGCGTTTTGAGTTTTTCATGAATGGATGGGAAATGGCAAATGCGTACTCCGAGCTGAACGATCCTATCGATCAGAGAGAGCGCTTTGAGGCACAGGAAGCTGCCATTGCAGCAGGTGATGATGAGGCAAATCATACGGATGAGGATTTCCTGAATGCATTGAGCATTGGAATGCCCCCCACAGGCGGTATCGGATTTGGTATTGATCGTATGGTGATGATGATGACAAACAGTCCGGCGATCCGGGATGTGTTGTTGTTCCCGACAATGAAGCCCCTCGACCAAAAAAGCCAGT
>CAYRZL010000025.1:0-29404 GCA_964428795.1 uncultured Lachnospiraceae bacterium
GAAGCCTTGATTTTACTGGCTTCCCATTGATTTTAGTGTAAAACTTGAGATTTTAGCATACGCTCACACAAAATGCAAGTCCTTCTTTTATACTACTTTTTATCTGCTTCTTCTCTCAAATAATTCAATACCGTTCTCACATCGGAAAGATCCAGCCTTGCCTCATCCAACAGATCCGGCCTGTTTTTCAGTGTCCTCAGCACAGACTGTTCTCTGCGCCAGGATTCTACCTTACTGTGATCACCGGAAAGCAATATATCGGGCACACCATGCCCCCGCCATACCGCCGGGCGGCTGTACTGCGGATATTCAAGCAATCCTCCCTCAAAGCTCTCTCCCGTACCGGATGCTTCATTGCTGAGCACCCCCGGCACCATCCGGGCTATTGCATCGATCATTACCATGGCGGGAAGCTCGCCGCCTGTCAGCACATAATCGCCGATAGACACATAATCTGTAACAACTTCCTCCAACACGCGCTCATCCACTCCCTCATAATGTCCGCAGAGAAACACAAGATGTTCCTCCTTCGCAAATTTCTTTGCCATGGACTGGGAAAAAGTCTTTCCCTGAGGGGTTAGATAAATGCAGCGGGGCTTCTTTTCACTTTTTTCCGCCACGCTTTTCCACGCATCAAAAACCGGCTGGGCCTGCATCACCATGCCTGCTCCGCCGCCATATGGATAGTCGTCCACTTTCCCATGTTTTTCCACTGTGAAATCACGGATATTTATGGCCTCAATATTTATCAGCTTTTTTTCTATTGCTCTTCCCACAATACTGGTATGCAATCCCTGCAGCACCATCTCCGGGAAAAGCGTCAACACAGAAAAAAACATATCAATCCCTCAATCCCGGTATCAGATGAATGATCATGCGGCGTGCTTCAATATCTACATTTACCACACACTCCCTGATCGCAGGAACAAGAAGCTCCTGACCGCCTGCTTCTTTGATTACATATACATCATTAGCTCCGGTCTGAAGCACATCCTCCAGTATACCGAGCGCTTCGCCTTCATCCGAAATCACACTCATACCGATCATATCTGCGATAAAATATTCATCTTTCTCTAACTTTACCGCATGTTCCCGATCTACAAAAAGCGCCTTTCCACGCAGGCTTTCTACCTGATTGATATTGTCAAATTCTTTAAACTTCAGGATTACCATGTTTTTCTGAAAACGCGCCTGCGTCACATGGAGCAGCATCTCTTCTTTACCGGTATCCAGAAATACTTCTTTTAATTTTTTAAATCGTTTTTCGTCATCGGTGGTAGGAAACACTTTTACCTCACCGCCGATGCCATGGGTGTTTGCGATCATCCCAACCTGAAATCTTTCTTCCATGCTATAAGTTTACATGATCTCAACAATCACTTTTTTCTCCTCTTTGGATGAAGCTGCCTTGACAACAGAGCGGATCGCTTTTGCAATACGTCCCTGTTTACCGATGACTTTGCCCATATCAGACTGGGCAACGCGAAGCTCAAGCACGATGGCATTTTCCTTCTCGTTTACGGTAACAGACACCTCTTCGGGATGATCAACCAGTGATTTTGCAATTACTTCAACTAATTCTTTCATCATGATTTCCCTCATGTCATACAACATTTGCGCGTTGTACGATTATTTTTCAATACCAGCCAGTTTCAGGATTTTCTCAACAGTATGTGTAGGCTGAGCACCGTTTGCAAGCCATTTTTTAGCAAGCTCCTCATCTACATGAATTTCGCTCGGATCTTTGGTCGGATCGTAAGTACCGATCGTCTCGATAAATCTACCGTCTCTTGGGGATCTGGAATCTGCTACGATAATTCTATAAAAAGGAGCTTTCTTCTGTCCCATTCTTGTTAATCTCATTTTTACTGCCATTGTTCTTTACCTCCTGGATTTGTTTCCATTATTATTTTTATTTTATCTATCTGTAATGCCATATTGGCAGTACATTCCGTTAAAATGGTAATCTTCCTTTACCAAAGCCGCCTAAACCGCCCAGTCCGCCAAAAGCGCCTCTGCGCTTTCCGCTCATGCCCTGCATCTGCTTCATCATCTTTCGCGCCTGTTCAAACTGTTTTACCATACGGTTTACTTCGCTGAGATCCACGCCTGCTCCCGCGGCAATACGACGCTTTCTGCTTGGATTCAGCAAAGAAGGATTGGATCTTTCCCGGGGCGTCATGGAATAGATAATACCCTCGATGCGCGCCATCTTTTTATCATCCATGGCATCCTCAATCTGCTTCATCTGGGCGCCGCCCATACCCGGCATCATACTGAGCACGCTGGCAAGTCCTCCCATTTTTTTCATCTGATTCATGGATTCCAGATAATCGTCAAAGGAAAATTCCGCTTTTTTGAGACGCTTCTCCATCTCGGCAGCCTTTTCCTCATCAATCTCTGCCTGTGCCTTCTCAATCAGGGTCAGCACATCACCCATGCCAAGGATACGGGACGCCATACGATCCGGATAGAACTGTTCCAGATCAGAAAGCTTCTCTCCCATACCAACATACAGAATCGGCTTTCCGGTTACGGAGCGAATGGACAATGCGGCACCGCCTCTGGTGTCACCGTCCAGCTTGGTTAAAATCACACCGTCAATACCAATCTTCTCATCAAAGGTTCCTGCCACATTTACCGCATCCTGTCCGGTCATGGCATCTACCACCAGAATCGTCTGATGCACATCCACATTCTCTTTGATCTCGATCAGCTCTGCCATCATATCCTCATCCACATGGAGACGTCCTGCAGTATCCAGAATCACCACATTCAGTCCGTTCTTCTGTGCATGTTCGATGGCTGCCTTTGCAATATTTACCGGTTTGTGGGAATCTCCCATGGAAAACACTTCCACACCCTGCTTTTCCCCGTTTACCTGTAACTGCTGTATCGCAGCGGGACGGTATACGTCACATGCCACCAGTAAGGGCTTTTTCCCCTTCATCTTCAGCTTTCCTGCAATTTTTGCAGTCGTGGTCGTCTTACCTGCACCCTGCAGACCTGCCATCATGATCACTGTAGTGGCAGCCCCCGGCCTGATATCGATCTCTGTGGTCTCGGAGCCCATGAGCTTTACCATTTCTTCGTTTACGATCTTAATGACCATCTGCCCCGGATTCAATCCGTTCATGACATCCTCGCCCACCGCGCGCTCCTGCACGGATTTGATAAACTGTTTTACCACTTTAAAGTTTACATCCGCCTCCAGAAGAGCCAGCTTTACTTCCTTCAAAGCAGCTTTAACATCCGCCTCTGTCAGACGACCTTTGCTTCTCAGTGCCTTAAATACGTTTTGCAGTTTTTCCGATAAGCTGTCAAATGCCATTTAAAAATCCTCCAGAATCTCTGCAGAAATCTGTCTGATCTCTGCCATGGTTCCCTCCACATCGTCACGGTAGTGCTCCGCAAGCTCAGCAATGCGTCGCACCTGCTCCTTCGCATGAAGAAAATGTTCCACCAGATGCAATTTTTCTTCGTAGACCGCCAGTGTCTTATCACAGCGGCGCACCAGATCATGAACGCCCTGCCGGCTGATCCCCAGATCCTGTGCAATCTCTCCCAGCGACATATCGTTAAACACTACTTCCTCATACACCTGTCTTTGATGTTTTGTCAGCAGCTCGCCATAGAAATCATACAAAAAAGCCTGCTGTCCTCTTTTCTCCATGTCAATCACCCTGGCTAGATTACCACAATGCCAAGAAGGTGTCAAGTATTTTTTCTTGACAGCATTTTCACAGAACCGTCTGCACCAGCTTTGGTTTATATCCGCTCTCCTTTAACGTGCTGATGATCTGATTTTTATGCTCGGTTCCAAATGCTTCCAGCGTAATGCGAAGCTCCACCGCCGCATTTCGATTGGTGGATACAAACTGGTTGTGCTCCAGCTTGATCACATTGCCCTGAACCTCTGCGATGGTATCTGCCACTCTTGCAAGCTCTCCCGGTTTATCCGGCAAAAGAACGGAAACAGTGAAAATACGGTCTCTAAAGATCAATCCTTTTTGCACCACAGAGGACATGGTGATCACATCCATATTTCCTCCGCTCAAGATCGACACCACCCGTTTTCCGGTTACATCCAGATGCTTGAGTGCCGCCACGGTGAGCAGTCCCGAATTTTCCACCACCATCTTGTGATTCTCCACCATATCCAGAAATGCCACGATCAGCTCATCATCCCCAACGGTGATGATATCATCCAGATTTTCCTGAATATATGGAAAGATCTGCGTTCCCGGTGTTTTGACCGCTGTACCGTCCGCAATGGTATTTACCACCGGAAGCGTAACAGGCTTCCCTTCTTTTATGGATTCCTGCATACAATTTGCCCCTGCCGGCTCCACACCGATGACCTTGATATTGGGATTCAGCTGCTTTGCCAGCGCAGAAACTCCCGTTGCAAGTCCGCCTCCTCCGATGGGGACTAAAATATACTCCACCAGCGGAAGCTCCTTGAAAATTTCCATGGCAATGGTTCCCTGTCCGGTAGCCACCGCCAGATCATCGAAGGGATGGATAAAGGTGTATCCGTGTTCCTCGGCCAGCTCATACGCCTTCTGACACGCCTCGTCATACACGTCTCCGTAAAGCACCACCTCCGCTCCATAGCTCTTGGTACGGTTTACTTTGATCAGCGGCGTAGTGGTGGGCATTACGATAGTGGCTTTCACGCCAAAGCATTTTGCCGCATAAGCCACGCCCTGGGCGTGATTTCCCGCGGAGGCGGTGATCAGCCCCCGTTCTCTCTCCTCCCCGGACAGGGTACTGATCTTATAATATGCGCCCCGCACCTTGTAGGCTCCGGTAAACTGCATATTCTCCGGCTTCAGATATACTTTGTTTCCGGTCTGCTCACTGAGATACTCACTATATACCAGCTTTGTCTCCTGCGTTACTTTTTTTACGATTTCGCTGGCTTCCTCAAATCTTTCCAATGTCAACATATTACTCATCTTCTTACTCATCTTCCTTCTTTACATCGTAACAGTTCAGTCCGCGCCATTCGCAAAGCCGCACCTACGTTACTTTACATCAAAGAGCGCATTTACAAACTCTTCTGAATCAAATTTCTGCAGATCGTCGATAGTCTCTCCCACTCCGATATATTTTACCGGAATGCCAAGCTCCGAATGAATTGCCACTGCAATACCGCCTTTTGCTGTTCCGTCCAGCTTTGTGAGTACGATGCCGGTAATCTCTGCAACCTCGGAAAACTGCCGCGCCTGTGCCAGTGCGTTCTGTCCGGTTGTTCCGTCCAGCACCACCAGCGTCTCACGAAAGGCTTCCGGATACTCTTTTTCCAGAATGCGGTTGATCTTTTTCAACTCTTCCATCAGATTCTTTTTGTTATGAAGCCGACCTGCGGTATCACAGATCAATACATCTGCTTTTCTTGCTTTGGCAGCCTGTACCGCATCAAATACGACCGCCGCCGGATCGGCACCATCCTGTCCGTTTACGATCTCAACCCCGGCGCGGTGCGCCCACTCGGTCAACTGTTCTCCTGCTGCCGCACGGAAGGTATCAGCCGCCGCCATAATGACACGCTTGCCCTGGGCTTTCAGCTTTCCTGCCAGTTTTCCAACGGTAGTTGTCTTTCCCACACCGTTGACGCCGATGACCAGAACGACAGATTTCTCGTGTTCAAAACGATAAGCGGTCTCCTCCACCTGCATCTGCTCCTTGATGCTTTCAATCAGAAGCTCTCTGCATTCCTCCGGCTTTTTAATCTTCTGCTCTTTTACTTTTTCCTGAAGGCTTTCTATAATCTCCTCCGTAGCCTTCACACCGATATCTCCCATAATGAGAATCTCTTCGATCTCCTCGTAAAAATCATCATCAATCTGAGAAAATCCGCTGAAAATATTGTCAAAACCGGACACAATATTATTTCTTGTCTTTGTAAGACCTGCGACCAGACGCTTGAAAAAACCCTTCTTCTCCGGCTGCTGCTCTTCTACATTCTTATTTTCTTCTGACATCTCTGTCCCTCACTTTCTCGCACCTGTTATTTTATTCATCCAGATCAGCCTCGATCAGGTTGACGCTTACCAGTGCGGACACACCCTTCTCCTGCATTGTAATACCATACAGACGATCCGCAGCCGCCATCGTACCGCGTCTATGGGTGATCATAATAAACTGTGTATGTTTGGTTAATTTATTCAGATATCTGGCAAAACGGTCTACATTGGAATCATCCAGCGCCGCCTCAATCTCATCCAGCAGACAGAATGGGGATGGCTTCAGATTCTGAATGGCAAACAGAAGAGCAATGGCAGTCAACGCCTTCTCTCCGCCGGATAACTGCATCATATTCTGCAGTTTTTTCCCCGGAGGGTGTGCGATAATATTGATCCCGCACTCTAAAATATCCTCGCCCTCTGCCAGCTCCAATGTACCCTTACCGCCGCCGAACAGATCACGGAACGCTTTGTTAAATTCCTCCTGAATCTGTCCGAATTTCTCCTGAAACTGTTTTCGCATACCGGCATCCAGATCCTGTATGATTTGAAGCAGAGTTGCTTCGGCCTCCTGCAGATCATTTCTCTGAGCATTCATAAACTCATATCGCTCCGATACATTTTTGTACTCTTCGATGGCATCGATATTGACATGCCCCAGTCCTTTGATCTCTTCCTTCACTCTGGCAATCTGTTTTTTAAGCTCCGGAGTACTGAGTTCCGTCGGCGGAGCAATCTCCATGGCATGATGCAGGGTCAGCTCATACTCCTCCCACATATATGCAGTCTGGCTCTCCTCCGAGGCTTCCAGCTTCTCTTTCTGTGCATTCAGACGGAAAATTTCTTTGTCCAGATCATTGATGTGACCGGACAGCTCTTCCCTCTGCTTAAAAAAGCCCTTGTACTGCGCCGACATCGTTTCCCGCTTTTCCAGCCCGGCTTTGACCTTTTCCTCCAGCTCGCGGGCTGTCTGTCTTGCTGTATCAACTGTTTCACGGATCGAAACGATCGTTTCTTTTCTCTGCTCCACTTCTTTTTCACTGTCCGCAGACTCTTTATGGAGGCCTCCTGCCTCCTCCTCCAGTTTCTGAAGCTCACCCAGAATACGATCCGCATTTTCCTCATTGAAGGACAATCTCTGTCTGATACCGGCTGCCTCCAAAGCAATCTCGGAGATTTTCTGATTCCGGGTTTCCTCGACAGACTGCTCCTGTTCCAGCTTCTCCTGAAAATAAGCTATCCTCTCCTGGGTTTCTTTCTCCTCAGCGCCAAAGCCTGCCGCCTGAGCGTCTAAGCTCTCTCTGCCCTGTCTGATCTCCTCAAGCTGCTCTTCAATCTGCTGTTCCTCGTATTTCAGGGAAAGAATCGTATCCTCCTGCGCTTTCATCTCCTCTTTCGCATGATCCACATCCGCCTGGGCACGGGAATGCTCCAATAACGCCTCCTGCTTTTCCTGCTGAAGCTGGCTTATATCCTCACGCAGCAATTCTCTCGCAGTACTGATATCCTCCAAACGTCCTTCCAGCTTCTTTTGTTCGCTGCTCAGGGTTTTCAACTGCTCTTCGATCTCCTCGATCTCCCGGCGGCGTCCAAGCAGATTGCTGTTGTTTTTAAAAGCGCCTCCGGTCATGGAACCGCCCGGCTGCAAAGACTCGCCCTCCAATGTGACCATCCGGATGCTGTGGTGATATTTCCTGCCAATGGCAATCGCATGATCAATGTGATCTACCACAAGTACACGCCCGAGCAAATGTCCTGCCACGCCCTTGTAGCGATCTTCACAGGTTACCAGCCTGTCCGCGATTCCGATGACGCCCGGCTCCTTCAATGCCCGTTCATCAGATATTTTTCTTTTTCCGTTCACACTGGTAAGCGGCAAAAATGTGGCTCTTCCCAAACGGTTTTTCTTCAAATATTCAATCAGCTTCTTTGCTGTATGTTCATCGTCTGTGACAATGTTTTGTATACTGCCGCCAAGAGCAGTCTCGATGGCTATCTCATATTTTTTCTCCACAGAAATGAGATCGGCTACCACACCCTGAATGCCGGGAATATCATCCTTCTTTTCCATGACCCGGCGGATGCTGTTTCCATACCCATCATATCTCTCCGCAATTCCCTTTAATGATTCTGCTCTGGAATGCAGACGATGGTACTGCACTTTTATCTGCTCCAGCTTTGCAGCCGCCTCATCGTACTTTGTTTTCCACTCTCCGCGTTTTAACTCAAGCTGCGCTTCTCTGGAACGGAACGCACGGACCTTTTCCTCCACCTGTTCTAATATGCTCTGGCTTTCCTGAAGCATGACAGTAAGCCGGTCGGTATCACTTTTTTGCGCCAGCTTACGTCTGGTCAGCTCCGCCCAGTGAATATTCACCTGCTCCTGCATCGTATCAAAACGCTGCTGCTCTGCCTGGATATTACCTTTCCGGCTCACCAGATCAATGGTGGCATTCTGCGCCGCTGTAAGCCCACTCTGCAGCTTTTCTATATTTTCTCGTACTGCAAGCAGTCGTTCCCCCGCAATTGTCTGTCTTTCTGTTATTTTATCCAGAGACTCCTCCAATGCCCTGTGCTCTCTTCGGTACTCTTCCAGCTTTTCCTGGCGCTCCACAGAATCCTGCATCACAGACATGAGGCGGTTCTGAAGGCTCTCACTGTTATTTTTTACAGAACGGATCTGCTCTGATATAACCTCGATCTGTCCCTCCAGTTTTTCCGCAGTCAGATTCGTCTCCGACAAGAGGCTTCTGTCCGCGTCAATCTGCTCATCTATTTTTTCCAGCTCTGCTTCCACCTGCTCATACTGCTGACGGATTCCTTCATATTCCCCGGAAGCCTTCTTATGTTCGTCATCTGCGATATGATATTTCTCTTCCACACTTTTCAGTTGTTCCTGAATCCGTTTCATCTCGATCAGAAACATATTGATATCGAAGCCCCGCAGCTCGTCTCTCTTTTTCAGATAAGTGCGTGCAGCCTCCGACTGACGCTCCAAAGGTCCAAGCTGCTTTTCCAGCTCAGAAAGAATATCATTGACACGCACCAGATTCTGCTGTTCGTTTTCCAGCTTCTTCACAGACGCATTTTTTCTTCGTTTATATTTTACGATACCTGCCGCCTCATCAAACAATTCCCGTTTTTCTTCCGGCTTACCGCTGATAATTTTATCGATCTGTCCCTGACCGATGATGGAATAGCCTTCCTTTCCGATACCGGTATCATAAAACAGTTCATTGATATCCTTCAGACGACATGCAGTTCCGTTCAGCAGATATTCACTCTCACCGGAACGATAGACACGTCTGCCCACCGTCACTTCATTAAAATCCAACGGAAGCTGATGATCCGAATTGTCAAGGGTGATGGCAACATAGGCATAGCTCTGGGGCTTCCGGTTCTCGGTACCTGCAAAAATAACATCCTGCATGCTGGAGCTTCGAAGCTGCTTTACCTTCTGTTCGCCAAGCACCCAGCGCACTGCATCCGCAACATTACTCTTTCCGCTTCCATTTGGACCGACAATGCATGTGATGCCATTATGAAATTCAAACACGATCCTGTTTGCAAAGGATTTAAAGCCCTGTACCTCAATGCTCTTTAAATACATCCGGCATCCCCTTTCTGTTTTTTCAGTGCTATGATTGCCTGATAAGCCGCCTCCTGCTCTGCGCTCTTTTTGGTATTTCCGACGCCTCTGCCAAGAACCGTCTCTCCCACACGGGCATCCACCTCATATACCTTCCGGTGATCCGGTCCGCTCTCGGAAACCAGCAGATAGTTCAGCTCCTCCCCATGCATTGCCTGAACCATCTCCTGAAGGATAGTCTTGCTATCATAAAAGAGCTGCATGTGTTCCATATCCTGCAGCACAAACCGCATGATAAACTCCTTTGCATTAGTAAAACCACCATCCAGATAAATTGCTCCGATCACTGCCTCAAAAGCATCGGATAAAATGGATTTCCGCTCTCTGCCTCCGGTAAGCTGCTCTCCCTTTCCCAAAAACAGATAATCACCCATATTCAGCTTTCGGGTGCAAAACGCCAGCGTCTGCTCACACACCACACTGGCACGAACCTTCGTCATGCGTCCCTCCGCCCAGTCCGGATGCGCTTCATATAAAAACTCACTGGTCACCAGTTCCAGCACCGCATCACCCAAAAATTCCAGACGTTCATTGTCAGAGCCCCGTTTCATATGATGCTCATTGGCATAGGAGCTGTGCATCAGCGCCTGACGGAGCAATCCCTCACGCTCAAACGTATAACCTATTTTCTGTTGAAATTCTTTCAGTTGTTCCATTCTATTCCTCCAAAAAAACGAAAGAAACTCCGCCGGAGCTTTCTTATCGCTGCCTGATAACGTAATAAAGGTGCCTCACAAAACCGGAGACACCTTTCTAAACTAGTTCAATGCGTTCTTAATCTGCTCCACAGCATCGCTCACAGTAGAGATTTTCTCTGCCTCTTCACTTGGAATTTCGATCTCAAACTCATCTTCAATGCCTGTGATGATCTGAAAGATGTCCAGGGAATCTGCTCCCAGATCATCCACAAAAGTGCTGTCTTCTTTGATATCATTTTCATCCAGACTCAAAACCTCTGCAATAATCGTACGCAGTCTCTCAAATTCCATCCATACTTCCCTCCCTTTCTTTTTCTTTTTCTATAAACTCACGAATTTTTTCATTGATACCCTGCTTTTTAAACGTAATGCACTGGATAATGGAATTTTTAATCTCTATGGCTTTGGAGCTGCCATGAGTTTTTACCACCAACCCGTTCAAACCCAGCAACGGTGCTCCCCCATACTGGGATGCATCAAAAGATTTGATACACTCCTTCAATGCCGGCTTGATAAGAAGCGCACCCATCTTGCTGCGAAAACTGGACATAAGCCCCTGCTTCACAGTTTTAAGCAATACACTGCTGACACCTTCATACATTTTCAATATGATATTTCCCACAAACGCTTCACAGACAATGACATCTGCATAACCGTTTGGGATATCCCGCGCTTCAATACTGCCGATAAAGTTAATGTCGGAACATGCTTTCAGCAGCGGAAATGTCTCCTTCACAAGCTGGTTGCCCTTTTCCTCCTCGGCGCCGATATTTACGATTGCCACTTTTGGATTTTTTATTCCCACTACATGTTCCATATAGATGGAACCCATCTGTGCAAACTGAACCAAATGGGACGGTCTCGCATCCACATTTGCACCACAGTCGATCAAAAGAGATACACCCTTTGAAGTCGGGATCAATGGCGCCAGAGGCGGTCTTGCGATCCCTCTGATCCTGCCTACCAGCACCTGCCCGCCCACGAGAACAGCTCCCGTACTGCCGGCAGACACGATAGCATCCGCTTCACCTTTCTTCACCATATTCATGCCAAGTACGATTGATGACTGTTTCTTTTTGCGTATTGCATTAACCGGCGGTTCTGCCATCTCGATCACTTCCGGCGCATGCACGATTTCCAAACGATCTGTCGGATATGCATACTGCTCCAGCTCTTTTTTTACAACATCCTCCTGCCCAAGCAGAAAAATATTCAAATCCGGCTGCTCGTTCAGCGCATCAATGGCACCTTTTATCACTTCGCCCGGAGCGTTATCTCCTCCCATAGCGTCCACTGCCACTTTTACAAATTCGCCCATAACTCCACCTCATTATCTCGGTAATAGATTATATTATAACAGCAGCAAGAAATCAACACTATAATAGTCTTTTTCCGATATCTTCGATATTATATCCGTCAATCGCCGCTGCTTCCGCTGCAAATTGCTCTGACTGGATTAACGCCACAATATCCTGATATGCCTTACTCTCCAGATCCATTTTGCGGATAACCATATCGTAGCTTTCCTCCCTGATCGGGATAAATTCAATATCCTTCAACTGACTTGCTGTTTTCTGATTTCCGATAGCCACATCGCCGCTGCCCCGCTGCACCATGGTAGCTGCAATCAAATGAGAAGCTGCCTCATTGCGATATCCGTTGATACGATCCGGCAATACCTTCAGCCTTTTGCACATCTCATCCACATACACGCGGATGCCGCTTCCTTTTTCCCGATTGACAAAGAGCACGTCTTCCCGCAGCAGATCCTCAAAGCAATGAATATTTTTCGGATTTCCCACTTTCACATAAAAGCCGATCCACCGCTTGATCAGATGGAACACTGCCACCTGCTCGCCCGGAAGCATCCGCTCCACATAAGGAAGATTGTAAGTGTTTGATTCCCCATCCCAAAGATGACAGGTCGCAATATAATTTTCATGCTGGTACATCTCATACAGACCATTGTAACTGCCCATAGGGGAACGGTATGCCCGGTAATCTTTGTTTCTGCCTGAATTAAACATGGCACACAGAGCATCCAGCAGCATATCCTGCCCGCAGATCACAATATCGTCCGGTGTCTCCACATTTTTCGTGATACCCAGATACTCATACACATCACTCCGGGCAATACGAAACTGTTTTCCCATCTTGCTGGCTTTCAGATCGCCTCTCTTTATCATCTCATATACAGTATTCTTTTTTACCTGGAGGATTTCTGCCACCTCCACAGGACTTAATAATTGTTTCTCCATTTGTATTCCTCCCTGACTGATATCAGTTTAACATTGCCCTATCCATTTTTCAATGAAAAAGGTAAATTTAAAAAAGAAAATTTTAAGAACAATCATTCAAAATTTGAATCAATAAGTGTCTTTTCTGGATAACAGAGAAAAAACCAACCATGTATACTTAGAATATATTTTCCATATACTTTTACAGGCAGGAAGTTAAAAAAGGGGGATAATTTCATGTGTGTAAATTTTGAATCGATCAATCGGCGGCTTTCCATTTCCGAGATGGCATCTATGCACGATATTAGCCGTCAAACTTTGATTTATTACGATAAAATCGGTCTTTTTGAACCGGAAATCGTGAACGAGGATAATGGATACCGTTACTACAGTACTTTACAGATTCCTCTGCTCAGAGAAATCTGTTTTTTGCGTTCCATTGGTATGCCACTGGAAGAAATCCGCAAAAACAACAAATACAATAACTCCCAGACAACCATTGAGCTTTTAATGTCTCAGGGAACCAAAATAGAACGTGAAATAGCAAAACTGAAAAAACAGCAGGAAATGATCGCCAAGCGCGTAGATACATACCGAAATGCAAAAGAATATGAAGGCACTTCTTACAAACCCTTTATTGAGTATTATCCTGAACGTAAAGTAATCTATCTGAAATGGAATCCGGATGACTGGACGAAACATGGACTGCATTATACTCTGATGCGGATCTGGAATATGATAGATGCCCACGGAATGCTTCCCGGACATCGGTGGGGTGCATTGTTTTTTGCTGATGACGTAAGAGAGGGAGATGCCCTTCGCAATGCCGGTGGATGCTGTCTCATTGATCCTGACGTTTTACCGGCCGGTTTAACTGCTGAGGAAATCCATACACTTCCCGCCGGCGAATATGCATGCATTCCAAAATTCGGTATGCCCTATGAGGTTGAGCATATTTATAAATTACTGCATTGGATCGAAGAAAACGGATATGAAATGTGCGGTGATATCTACGATGAATGTCTTATGGATTCCATCTTTTATGATGATGATACCGAGTTGGATTTCTGTGAAATTCAGATACCTATACGAAAGAAATTACAGGAGGGATGACACTTGAGTAAACTTAGTCCTAAAATGAAGGGGCAGACCCCTAAACCAAAGAAAAAAGAACCGGAAAAACCAGCAAATCCCAACACAAAATTTATGTTCCAAATGATCGGCGGATTGATCGCCATCATCATCGTAGTTATTTTTGTAGCAGTCCGTTCCGGGCAATTATAAATTGTTCCTGATCAGATTATTATATTTTGATCAGCTTTTATGCTGATCAGAAAGAGGCAGCCCCGGAACGGACTGCCTTTTTCATTTTCACTTTTCAATTCAGTTATATCAAAAGCAAGGTTACTCTTTATTTCTGCGTCCAAACATATCCACCGCTACTACGATAATCAGAACCGCACCGATGACGATATTCTGTACCGAGGAGGTAACACCCATAATATTAAGTCCTGTACTGATAACGCAAACTACGAAGGCACCGGCAATCGTCTTTGCAATATTACCTTCACCACCGGAAAGACTGGTTCCACCGATGGCTGCTGCTGCGATAGCAAGAATGTTGTAACCGCCATCTGCCACATTCGGGCTTCCGGTACGAAGTCTGGATGCCAGAATCAGACCTGCGATGGCTGCTGCCAGACCGTTCAGTGTAAAGATCAGGATATTATATGCATCCACATTCACACCTGAAAGTCGTGCAGTTTTCTCATTACTTCCAATTGCATATGTATAACGTCCCATCTTCGTGTTCTTCATAATATAGAAACAGATCACAAAGAAAATGATAGCAATGATAAACTGGGAAGGAATGATCCCAATATTCTCTGCTCCCCAGAAGGTAAACTGAATCGGTGATGTCTCCTGAGGTTTGATACTGATGGAGGTTTCCTTTGTGATAACCAGAGCCAGACCACTTGCAGCATACATCATACCTGCTGTCATAATAAAAAATGGAACTCTCAGCTTCGCAATACAAACTCCGTTGACAAATCCGCAAACCAGACCAACAACAATGCCAACAATAGATGCCAGAACCGGATTCATACCTGACTTCATACAAAGCGCTGATACGCAGCCTACCAAAGCTGCCACTGCACCAATGGAAAGGTCAATCTTTCCACTGATCATTACGAATGTCATTCCACATCCGAATACCATATATACCGCTGCGGTACGAAGTACATTTGTCAAATTTCCGATAGACCAAAATCCCTGTCCCCCTATGGCGAAAAATGCAATCAATGCCACCAGAATGATATATGTACCATATCTGTCATAAAACAATTTTCCTCTTGATACTCTCATACAATCCTCCTTGCCCCGCTTAAATATCCAGCATGAGCTTCAACATTTTTTCTTTCAGGTTCTCCTCCGTATCCTCGAACTCGCCAACCTTGCGACCTTCCCGCATTACTATGATACGGTTGCACAGTCCGATCAGCTCATCCTCCTCGGATGAAATGACAATGATACCGATCTTTTGTTTTACCAGCTCCTGAATAATATGATAAAAATCTGCTCTGGCTCCTACATCCACACCTCTGGTCGGCTCATCCAGAAGAAGCAGATGAGGCTCTACCATCAGCCATTTACCAAGACATACCTTCTGCTGATTTCCTCCGCTGAGCGCCTCGATTGCCTGTTCCATACCGGTAGTCTTGACCTTCAATTTGTCTATAAGATCCTGTACACCGGATTTTTCTTCTGTATTTCGGATGTGTGCGCCTTTGCCAAGTTTATGCAGACTGGCAAGACTCATATTTTCTTTGATGGAACGTACCGCCAGAATACCTTCCACTTTTCGGTCCTCGCTGACATAACCGATACCCTTTTTTACAGCATCCACCGGAGATTTTACGTCCAGCTTCTTTCCTTTATATATAAATTCACCTGAGTCCAGATGATAATGCCCGAAAATTGTCTTTGCAAGCTCAGTTCTTCCTGCGCCCGCCAATCCTGCAAAGCCAAGGATCTCGCCCTCACGAAGTTCAAAGCTTACATCCTCATAAAGCCCCCCGCTGGTCACATTCTTTGCTTCAAAAATGACGTCTCCAATCTCCCGGTATTTTTCCGGAAACTGATTTGTATTCTCGGAACCAACGATACCTGCCAGCAGTCTGTGATTATCCACGTTTGCGATATCATCGGTAAATACATTCTTACCATCACGAAGTAATGTGATGCGGTCACAGATCTGATACACCTCTGACATACGATGTGTGATATAGACCATACCCACATTTTTCTTCTTCAGACGTCCAATCAGATCGAACAACTGGTCCGTCTCCTGCAAAGTCAGGGATGACGTGGGCTCATCAAAAATAATAACGTTAGATTCCAGATTCAACGCTCTTGTAATCTCGATCATCTGCTGGGTAGCCACCGGAAGATTTCCGGCTCTCGCATCCAGATCAAACTCAACTCCGACTTCCTTCATAACTGTTTTTGCACGCTCACGCATCGCTTTCCAGTCATAAATACCATTTTTCGTAATTTCATTTGCAATAAATATATTTTCCAGTACGCTCAGATGAGGCAGGATATTCAACTCCTGAAATACCATAGCAATTCCATCCTGCTGTGCATCCTGAACGGTTCCCTTCAGAGGAATGACCCGGTCATTATGAGCTATCGTTCCCTCATCCGGCAGATACACACCGGCGAGCACCTTCATCAATGTGGATTTTCCGGCGCCATTCGCTCCCATCAGTGCGTGAACCTCTCCCTCACGCAGATCAAAGGAAACATCGGAAAGTGCTTTTGCGCCGCCGAAAGATTTGGAAATATGCTCCATCCTTAATATTTCTTTTCCCATAGACATCTGCCTTTCTACACACCGACGACCGGTCTGAAAGAGACCGGTCTGTCTGTGTATTTATTATATGATTGTTTAGCGGGACAATCCCATCTCTTCCAGACCGGATTCCAGGAATGACCACATATAATCAGATACAGTTTCAACTGCGGTACCCATGTTCCAGGTAGCCAGCTCTTCACCGTGCGGCAGATACTCATCGATATTTTCACTGGTAACGATAACATCCGGAGTAAAGGTCAGTTCCGGAACTTCCTCACCAGTAATCAACTGATATGCCTGAACAACAGCTACATATCCCTGAAGGATAGACCAGTCATATGCAGATGCATACATTTTACCCTCAGTGATGGACTCCAGTGCGATTACGTTTCCGTCGATACCGGATACGAGAACGCCATCTTCGCCTACGGTTATATTATTATCTTCCAAAGCATTTACAGCGCCTACTGCCATCAGATCGTTACAGCAGAGAACTGCATCGATGTCGCTGTGTGCCTGAATGATATCGGAAAGTGTTGTATAAGCAGTGTCCTGATCATAGCTTGCGCTCTGAGACTCTAAAACAGTGATACCCTCATACTCTTCAACTGCCTGCTCAAAGCCTGCGGTTCTCTCCTGAGAGGAGCTTGCTGCATCTACACCACGAAGAATTACAATATTTCCTTCTCCGCCCATTTTATCAAACACATTTTTTGCAAGCTCGTAAGCCATTACCTGATGATCAACACCTATGTAGTTCGGCATGTACTCTGCCACGTCATCACCCCATACGTTTGTAATCTCCGTATCAACAGTTACAAACGGGATGCCTGCATCATGAGCTGCCTCAACTGCGCCGCTCACACCGTCGGAATCGTTTGGTGTAAGGATCAGTGCGTCAACGCCTTTTGTGATCATATCCTCACATTTTGTGATCTGTCCGTCTACATCTGACTCAGTAGCTGTATTGTCAACCATTACGTTTACTCCCAGATCCTGTCCTGCAAGCATAGCGCCATAAGAGATATCCTGGAAATGTGCATTGGTAGCTGTCTTAACTACGATACCGATAGAAATATCGGAATCTGCTGCAGCTGCATCATTTCCTTCGTCTGCTGATGCATCACTCTCTACAGGAGCGCTGGTGTCTGCTCCGGTATTTGCATCATCCTCTGTGTTGTTTGCCTCTGTGCCGCACGCAGCCATACCCATTACCATAGCGCCTGCTACACATACAGCTAAAATCTTAGCCATTCTTCTCTTCATTTTTGAAACCCTCCTTGATTTTTCCTTATTTGTTAAATTAAATTACCGAAAGGCAGTTTGCAGCTCCCGATTGGCATTTGAAACCGCAAACTGTATTTGATGATGCTATTATATCGGATTTATTTTCCAGTGGTTATCCAAAGAACGACATTTATCATTCAATAATTTGATAATTGTATATTGCGCGTATGAACCCCACACACATATTGGTATACCATGAGAATTTTTCACAAACATGTCGAAAAAGTATTGAAAAATCAAGATTATACGTTAAAATAGAAATGCTGCATTTATTAAAAACATTTCATTCAGAAAGAAAGGACTTCACTATGATTCAAGCAAGTAACGTTACATTACGAATTGGAAAAAAAGCCCTCTTTGAAGATGTAAATATCAAATTTACGGAAGGAAACTGTTACGGTCTGATCGGCGCCAACGGCGCCGGAAAATCTACCTTTTTAAAGATTTTGAACGGACAGTTGGAGCCTACTAACGGAGAGGTCATTATCACTCCCGGACAGCGTCTGTCCTTCCTCCAACAGGATCACTTCAAATATGATGAATATCCGGTTCTGGATACTGTCATCATGGGAAATATGAGACTGTACGAGATCATGAAAGAAAAAGATGCCATCTATATGAAGGAGGATTTCACCGACGAGGACGGTATCCGTGCCAGCGAGCTGGAGGCTGAGTTTGCAGATATGGACGGATGGAACGCAGAATCCGATGCTGCTACTCTGTTAAACGGTCTCGGCGTCGATACCGAATATCACTACAGCATCATGGGAGAATTAAACGGTGCCCTGAAGGTAAAGGTGCTGCTGGCGCAGGCTCTGTTCGGCAATCCCGATATTCTGCTTCTGGACGAGCCTACCAACAACCTTGATCTGGATGCTATTGCATGGCTGGAGGAGTTTTTGATCAACTTCGATAATACGGTTATCGTCGTTTCCCATGACCGTTATTTCTTAAATAAAGTATGTACTCACACAGCCGACATTGACTATGCAAAGATCCAGCTCTACGCCGGAAACTATGACTTCTGGTACGAATCCAGCCAGTTGATGATCAAGCAGATGAAGGAAGCAAACAAAAAGAAAGAGGAAAAGATCAAAGAGCTGCAGGAATTTATCTCCCGTTTCTCTGCAAACGCTTCCAAATCAAAGCAGGCCACTTCCAGAAAACGTGCTCTGGAAAAAATCCAGTTGGATGAAATTCGTCCATCCAGTCGTAAATACCCATATATCGATTTCCGTCCGGGCAGAGAGATCGGTAATGAGGTTTTGACAGTAGAAAACTTAAGCAAAACCATCGACGGTATAAAGGTGCTCGATAATATTTCCTTTATCGTAGGGCATGATGATAAGATTGCTCTCGTGGGCGGAAATGAGCAGGCAAAGACCGTATTATTTAAGATTCTTGCCGGAGAGATGGAACCGGATGAGGGAACTTACAAATGGGGCGTGACTACCAGCCAGTCCTATTTCCCGAAGGACAACACTGAAATTTTTGACACAGACCTGATCATTGTAGACTGGCTGACCCAGTATTCCGAGATCAAGGATGCCACCTATGTGCGTGGCTTCCTGGGGCGTATGCTCTTCCCGGGTGAAGACGGTGTAAAGAAAATGCGTGTCCTGTCCGGTGGTGAGAAAGTGCGTGTCCTGTTCTCCCGTATGATGATCGAAGCCTCCAACGTACTGATGCTGGATGAGCCGACCGATCATCTGGATATGGAGTCCATCACCGCTTTAAACAACGGTCTGATCAAATTCCCGGGCGTCATTCTCTTTGCCTCCCGTGATCATCAGATCGTACAGACTACCGCAAACCGCATTATGGAGATTCTTCCAAACGGAACACTGATCGACAAGATCACCACCTACGATGAATATCTGGAAAGTGACGAGATGGCAAGAAAACGTCAGGTTTATTCTGTAAAGAATACGGATGACGCCGCCATATAAAAAACAGAAAATAGCCGCCATTACTCGCAATAATGGCGGCTTAACATAAGTTAAATCTATTTTTACATTATTCTTTTACATTTAATGTAAATGCTGTACCATCTTTCTCATAGATGTCATAAAACACCGCATCCGGCTCATTACAACAGATATCAAAATCCATACAGTAAATGGAGTAGATTCCATAATTTGTAAGCTGCATAAGCACATCCTCCGAGAATGCATCTGCAATGTATACCGGAATCATCTGCATCAAAATCTCCGCACATCCTGCATTCTTACTGTAACAGGTCAAATTGCTGATGCTGCTCTCACACAGACCGGTGTCCGTACTCAGATAAGAGGTTCTTGTCTCCCCGTCTGCATACGCATAATAATACAGAATATCCCTCTCGGTGATCATATAATCTCTTAACGTTACCATGCTCATGGGACCCTGATAAGAATAGGTGCCTGCCTGGTAAACCGTATTGTCCCGCCTTGTAAAAATATTCAGAGAAAAGCTGTTTTCTCTCTCATCCAGACATCTTCCAAAACCGTCAAAGCTGGATATACTGCCATGGGTGTAACCTGCATCCGCGAGTGTCTGAGCCAGATTATCTACGATAAATGCATTTTTCATCCAGAAAAAATCCACATAGCTTTCAATCTGATTTTCCTGCGCATATGTCTGATACTCCTCAGATACATGCAGACAAATCTGACCATCCCCCATCAATTCCACATTGACTGCATCCCGATCAGAAGCAAAATCCGCTATTTCCCCGAAATAGGTGCGAAGTGACTCCTGTTTATAAGGATCCAGCTCTGCCGCTGCCTCATCGTATTCCGAATAGAACAGATCATCATAGGCTTTGTAGATGGGCGCCAGATACAGATTCCGGTTTCCATACTGTTCTGCCACTTCAAAGGCATGATACAGTATCTCATCCACCTCTATGATTTCATCCGGATGATGATTGATATAATATATATTTTTTTCGTCCGCGTAACCCTCGTCATCATCAAACAGCTTATTATTTGTCTCCAAAGCCTCCGTGTAGAGAAGAGTAAGCGCTTTTTTTTCCGCCGTGGCAGAAGTTTGTCCGCTCCCCAGGTCATACATAAGAACAAATTCATCGCTGTTTTTTGCCTCCGTAGAGGAGCTTGCCTCAATTGTTGTCCATCCGTCATTTACCGTCAGCAGACCTTTCACTGCCATGCTGATGGCGATTACGCCCAATAAAAGAAAAATTGCTGTCAGAATAAGCCGAAGCTTTAAATTTTTTTCTGACAGCTCAGCTTTGATCACCGGTCGCATATGCGGCCGATGATCTCTGTTGCCCATTCTTGTTTTCCGTCCCAATTAAACCACCGCCAAAATAAGGAATAATACAAACAACGCTGCTATCACAATCCATACGATAAAACCAACGATAGCTCCTTTTTTGCACATTCTGTGATTACGGATATATCTCTTTTTGCGGAATACGACCGCAAGAATTGCACCGAGGATCGGAATAAAGAAGGAAAGAATCGCCCAGAGCAGATTCCCGGTATCCCCGACAGGAGCCTCCAGAAATTCCTTCTCTGCCTGCAGATCAAGTTCATCATCTGAGGCACGGTTCAGTTCATCAGAATTATCAGCGATCGTGATTGTCTGAAGAGGCACATCCTTTTCACGAACTGCTCTGTACTCCTCGATCTCCTTTTTATTCCCGTATACATAATGATCATGACCGATACAGACAAACTCCGGCTTATCCTCGCTGTAATCATGAATGGACGGATCATACGTATACAATACTTTGTGTTTCTCAAGCTGCGGATCCGGAATGGGAACCGCAGAAATCAATGAGCGGGTATAGGGATGCAGTGGAAAATTGAACAGTTCCTCCGCTTCCGCAACTTCTACGATCTTTCCCTTATAAATAACGCCGATACGATCCGAAATAAAACGCACGATGGAAAGATCATGGGCGATAAACAGGTAGGTAACGCCCTTCTCCTCCTGAAATTTTTTCAACAGGTTCAGAACCTGCGCACGGATGGACACATCCAGCGCGGAGATCGGCTCATCGGCCACTACCAGCTCCGGTTCCATAACCATGGCTCTCGCCAGACCGATACGCTGACGCTGCCCGCCGGAAAACTCATGTGGATAGCGGGTCAGATGCTCCGGCAGCAGACCTACCTCGTTGATCATATTCTCAACCTTTTGTACACGGTCTGCCTCATTTTCAAACAGATGGAAATTATAAAGTCCCTCGGATATAATATAATCCACTGTAGCTCTCTCATTCAGCGAAGCTGCAGGATCCTGGAAAACCATCTGGATATTACGGATGACTTCACGATCCAGAGAATGTGGTATCTTTCCTGATATACGCACACCTTTGTAAAGAATCTCTCCGGCAGACAGCGGATTGACACGGATCACCGCGCGGCCGATAGTTGTCTTACCAGATCCCGACTCACCAACCAGCGAAAACGTCTCCCCTTTATGAATATCAAAGGACGCATTCTCCACTGCCTTGAAAGCGGTATCTCCCTTTCCAAAGGTAATATCAATATTCTTCAAGGAAAGCAAAATTTCCCTGCCGTTTTCATCCAGCGGTCCATGCTCCGGCAAAGTGGAAGCGCTTGCGCTTATTTGTTTTTCATTTTTTGAATTAGACACACTTTTACTCTCCTATGTGATATGTTTCAACTAGTTTTTCATGGATGTCCTGAATGATCTCCGGTTTTTCCACCTTCGGAGCGTTTTCATCCAGCAGCCATGTTTTTGCATAATGGGTATCGCTGATCTTAAACATCGGCGGTTCCATCAAGGTATCGATCTTCATGCAGTATGGATTACGGGGTGCAAAGGCATCCCCCGCAATCTGGTTGTACAAAGATGGTGGGGTACCGGTAATGGAGTACAGCTTTGTGTTTTTTGTGCCCAACTGAGGCAGAGATGACAGCAACGCCCAAGTGTAGGGATGTCTCGAATCATAGAATACATCCTCCACAGTCCCAAGTTCCACAATCTGTCCCGCATAAAGCACAGCCACCCGATCTGCAATGTTTGCCACAACGCCGAGATCATGTGTAATAAAAACGGTCGTAAAGTGAAATTCCTTCTGCAAATCTTTAATCAGCTGCAAAATCTGTGCCTGAATCGTCACATCCAGCGCTGTGGTCGGCTCGTCACAGATCAGAATCTTTGGCTGGCAGGACAGGGCAATAGCGATTACGATACGCTGTCTCATACCGCCGGAATACTGGAAGGGATAATCGTCGAACCTGGCTTCCGGATGTGGAATGCCAACTTTCGCCATCATCTCAATGGCGCGTTTTCTCGCCTCTACCTCACTGCACTGCTGATGCTTGATAATAATGGATGTAATCTGTTTTCCGATCGTGACGATCGGATCCAGAGAAGTCATAGGATCCTGGAATACGGTAGCAATCCTGCGCCCGCGGATCTTCTGCCAATCCTTTGCATATTTGATCTTTGCGAGATTCAAAATACAGTTTCCATGGAGTTTATCAGCAGTCTCATCCAGATAACGTACGCGGAAGACCACATCGTCAAATATCCGGTTGCGTTCAGCTTCGTTGTTTAAATCGATGCCCAGCTGCATCGCCTTCTTTAACGCATCTCGCAGACCTCTTGCAAGCTTCTCTCTGCGGTGCCTGTCATATCTTCCCACAGACAGATGAATCTCTTTTGCAAGAATCTCATTTCTCTTTTCCTGCTCCGGCGTGATGGACACTGAAATTTCTTTTTCCCACTGTACCTTCAAATCGGCAATCTTTTTATCATAGCTTTTCGCCAGCTCACTGCCTCCGGCAATCTGTGCCTCCATCTCTTTGAGTTTTTTCTCATGCTGTTTTTGCATCGCCTTAATCTGAGTCTCATAATTTCTGAGAAGCTTTGTCGTTTCCTTTATTCTTGCACGGTCTTTTTTCGGATCCAGAGTCTGTTTCAAATTGAAGGCATCGGTTCGCTTTGCGATCAGCTCCGCCTCCTCCATCTTCATCTGTTCTTTTTCCTCCTCAGAGAGACCGCATTTTTCTCTCTTCTCGGATTCCAGTTCCAAAATCTGACGCCAGGTAGCAGCGCCCGCTTCCATTTTAGAAGACTCATTCAGCGAAGCCAAATTGTCTGCGATCATTTTCCTCGCTTTGTCATCCAGCGGCACATAAGTGTCCGCCAGTTCCGGATCATCAAAGATCAGTGAACCCTCGCTGACAAATCCGTTGGAGTCCAGCATACCCGCAAAGGTTTTCGTGAACACGGATTTTCCTGAACCGGACTCTCCTACGATGGCAATGGACTCATTTTCATATATATCCAGCGTAATGCCGCGGATGGCAGTCAGAACACGACCGCGCACACGGAATTTCACATGGAGATTGTCAATCGATAATAATACTTTTTTATCTTCCATACCGCACCGCCTTACATATGTGTTCTCGGGTCAGAAGCGTCACCCAGATTCTGACCTACGACATACAACACGATCGTGATAATGGAAGCAACGACAACCGGGCTCCAGAACTCGAACCCCCATCCGGGCGTTACCATGGCATTCTCAGCTTCATAGATCAGACGTCCCAAAGACAGATCTGACATACCCATTCCGATGTAGGATAAGAACACCTCATAGGAAATATAGGATGGAATCTCCGTAGCCAGCTCCGTTACAATGATTGATGTCATAAAGGGAAGTATGTTTTTCATGGCAATCTTGAAGGTAGATGTACCCAGGCACTTGGATGCCAGATTATACTCTCTGTCCCGGATGATCACTACCTGAGTACGGATGAAGTATGCGATAAACAGCCACCCGGTAACCGTCAATGCAAGAACCATCGTCCAGAAGCTTGCTGTAAACAGCATGATCATAACGGAAATAAATAAAATGTAAGGAATATTACCGATGATGTTATAAACCTCCGTCATGATAACATCCATCTTTTTGGAAAATCCCCAGACCGCTCCGACAACAACGCCAACGGTCATATTGATAGCCGCGCACACGAACGCCAGCGAGATGGAAATTCTGGAACCGAACCATACCGCGTCAAAGGTAGACTGCCCCGCAGCTCCGGTACCCAAAATCCAGTGCAGGCTGAATCCGAAACGACCGACAGCCGCCGACGGAGTCAGATGCTTTACTGACGCATCCATCAGATTGGCAAACTTGTCATAAGTGGCAAACATCGGATAAATGTAGGAGAACAGGATCAATGCCGCCAGTATCGCCAGAATGATAATATTAATTTTTTTCTTAAAAAAAACACGGAACACCGACTGCCAGTAAGAATACCGGGGCGCCGTAATTTTTTCGGATTCCAGATCACTGTGATCCACTCTGGAAAACAGTTTTTCCTTGGGAACCCCTAAATTTTCCAAATCATAATTCATAGTCTCTTACCTGTCCTTCGTTGAGAATGAGATCCTCGGATCCACCATGGAAATGAGGACATCACCCATTATAATAGAAACTACCGATAATAATGCGTAAAACAGACTCAACCCAACGATAACGCCATTGTCGTATTTATTGATAGCTTCTGTCAACAAGTTACCTGCGCCGGGAACCACATACACACGCTCAGTAATGATGGCGCCGACAAACGCGCTCAGAACCGAAGCCGGTATACCATGAATAATCGGAATACTCGCGTTCTTTAAAATATGCTTCGTGAAAATCTCGTTTTCTGTCAGACCACCGGATCTGGCGAACTTGACATAATCCGAGTTTATCTGATCGATCATATAACGGCGCAGCCATTTCATCAGGTCAGCCACCATTGGAAGCGCCAGCGATACGATAGGAAGTACATACATCAATTTATTCACCGACTCCAGGTTAAAGGTGGTAGGCAGACCTATTTTTCCACCGATTGCTTTAAACAGGAAAATATAAGCCAGTGACGGAACAGCCAGGATAAACACGATATAGACTGTTCCGATCTGATCCACGAGTTTTTCCTTCTTTCTCGCCATCAGAATGCCAAGCGGCACGCCAAGTACGTAGGAGATCAGCACGGATATGATGCCGATCACAAAAGAATATCCCATCTTGGAAAAACCACTTTTAATTGTCGAAACCGATGTATAATCATCGGAAAAGCGCGTTTCCATCACACTGCTGCTGCTACGGGAGCCTGATGCATAAACCGCCGTATGCAGATTGTCCGCGCTGACATCCTCCAGTCCGGTGGGATAGATGGTATTGGATTTCACATAGGAACCCTGGGAATCCACCATGGTATTAAACACATCCACGCCCTTGTTTACCGAATAGGATTTACCCAGATGGATCGTCACCATGTTCTGGTGAACAAATGGAAAGATGTTGTCAATATAAAACAAATACTTGTGAGTCGTCCCGTTTCCGATAATTGCAGGTGAAATTTTATCGCCGCCCTTTGCCGGATCCTTCCAGGTAAAGGTGATTTTGCGTTCTCCCACATCATCTTTCACCGCATGAATGTTGTCGATTACAAATAAATTTTTTAAATAGCTGCCCAGTCTCTTTGGCAGGGGAATATCTTTTGTGGCAAACAGAAGCGCCTGCCCGCCATCCGCGATTTTTTTGCCCTGCACAACGGCATCTACACGATTGATCGTGTAGCCCTGAGACTCATAATATTCTGTAAATTTTGCTACGTATTCAGCTACAAGCTCTGAATCCTTGTCCGCGGTTTTCCCGATCGACACTGCTGATGAGCGGGTGTCGCCGTCGATTTCCCCGTCGTCTTCCAGTTCCTGCAAATATTCTGCATAAGTCACATAATCCAGATAACCATATTCCTCCCATTTGGAATAGCGATAAGTTACCTTCTGATTGTTGTTCTGGCGGGAATAGAGTGTGTCTTTTGCGAAAATCAGCTCACGGTCCATCAGCGAATAAATCAGAACCATGACGATCGCCACCACGATCACAACGGATATCAGGCCTCGGATGATACGATTAATCAAATATTTTCCCATATCTTCTTCTCTCTTATTGAATTACAGGAGACCGGGATTTCCCCGCTCTCCTGTAACATTTTTGTTTTACAGTCCGCATCGTTCATCCGGCAGCGTCTTGAAGACGGCCGCCTTTTTTCTTTTCTAGAACAGACCGTGATTCTTTGTCTGATATCCATCTCCATCCGGAAGGTAGGTGGAAAGGAAAGTGCTTGGATCGCCGTAATCCGGGGACCATCCGGTCACATCACAGATATCATAGTTACCCTGATCTGCACTCTCGGTGTAGTAACCTGTGTAATACCACTCATCGTAATCAGTACAAGCAACCATATTTACCTGTACATTTCCCTCCAGAACAGTTTCCAGAGACTGCTTGTAAACATTGTTTCTGTTCGTATACATTTCACTGATCGCAGGATACGGGATATCAATCTGAATTGGATTATCAGCGCTGATTTCCACGCCCTCTTCTTTCAGCTCCTCGATAGCTGTTGTCAGCTCTGCCATTGCGTTCTCCGGGCTGTACCATCCATCGTATCCGTCTGATGAGCCAAGCCCATCGTCCGCCTCGGGATCCCATGCCGTGATCGGAACACCATCAGCGTCCAGCTGAGCCTGTACGATCTCACCGAAATAGGTGCCCTCAGGGAATGTGGTCTCCGTGCCGTTGATGGAGATTGTCGCATCTTCAGGAAGAGATACCAGTTTGCCGGGCGTGTAGGAATTTCTCAGGGAGAAAGCCGCTATATCCTCTCCCACCACCTGTGCGTTGTAGGACGTACGATCCAGTGCGAAGGAAAGAGCCAGACGGAAATGCTGGTTATTCAAAGCTGCATTAGTTCTTGCCGCATCCTCCTCAGTCTGGGGAGAAACTGCCTTTGTGGAATCGTTGAAGTTTGCAAAAGCCTCACGGTTCAAGTTGTACTGGTTAGCGAAGGTTGTCATATCCGTGTCGCGCACATGAGCGTATTTCTCCAGATTGCCGTCGCTCTTTGCCAGCTCAACGCAGGATGTATTCAAAGTGCCGCCGTCCAGCGCACCGGAAAGAACATCATTGTAAATCTTGGTAGCGTCGCTTCCATCGTTGAACATCCAGGTAATGCTCTTGTTCTGAACATTATCCTTATCCCAGTAGGTTTCATTCTCGGAAAATACGATCATGTTGCTTGCCGTAAAATTCGTCACCAGATATGGTCCGCAGTAAGCGATATGATCCGGATCAGCGCCGTATGTGTAATCGGAAGCTGTATTATCATACTCTGCGCCGAACTTACCGCCGCAGGACTCATAGTAGCTTCTGCACATGGGCATATATGCAGTATAGCCCAGCATGGTCGGGAAATAATGAGCCTCTTTTTTCAGCGTATACTCAAGCGTATAATCGTCCACCGCCTTAACGCCAACTTCTGCGAAATCACTGATCTCACTGTAGCAATATTCCTCGGCGTTTAGTATAACATCGGTAGCCAGATACTCGGATCCGCCCTTAGCGTCCAGCAGATGCTGCATGGCAGCCACAAAGTCATCGGCCGTCACTTCGCCAACCTCGCGTCCCTGGGAATCAACCCATTTCACTCCCTCGCGAAGGTGGAAGGTATAGGTCAGCCCGTCATCAGAAACCTCATAGGATTCAGCCAATGCTGGCTGTAAGACACCCTCACAGTCATACTCCAGCAGACCGTCGTATGTATTTATGATGGCATCGCTGTCAGATGACAGATAAGACACCAGACCGTCCCACGTGGTCGGATCATCGACATAAACCATTGTTAAAGTATCTTTGACAGTATATCCTTTTTCAGCCAGGTAAGACTCTACCCAGTCTCTGTATGTACCGGTACCATTGAGCTCTCCCCACTGTGTTTTCATAGCCAAATAATCTTCCGAAGTAATTATCTCGTTCGTAACAATCATCTTGCTGTAGCGGACATTGTCAGACCCCCACAAAGCATAATCAGCCGTATTGTAGGTGGATCTTCCCATTGCGTAATCCCCATATTGCGTAGTGGTCGGAAGTATAATTGCGGACTCCAGCAGCTTTGCCTCCGCTACCGCAAACTTTGCGTAGCGCTCCGCAACAGTATTTTCTTCTGCGTCCGCCTCCTGGTATGCAGCGTAAAAATCTCCCAGTGTTTCATCGTAAATTTCTGTGGAAATGGTATAGTGATCCTTTTCCTCTCCGCTGCCCTCAGATACTGCCGATCCGTCGGTCGTCGTATCGGAGCTGGTGGTATTTCCACTGCCGCATGCGGACAAACCGAGAACCGTAACGCCTGCCAGCAGCAGCGCTAACACTCTTCTTCTCTTCATGTCTTTCTCCTTTTTTCATTTATTTTTGAGTTTTTTATCATCGGAGCTTAATAAAATACTAAAATCCTCTTAAGTTCTGATAATACATTTTATCACATTCTACCGCTTTAATGCAATATTATATTGAACCTACATGTGAATTTTTTATCAGAAATTATATCTTTTTTTCATTTTTTCTGAATTTTTGCAAAACCGGGAATCATGATTTAATTCTTTTGTCAATTTGCATATCTCATCAATGTAAGATCCAACGATTTCAATAGTATCCAGCAGCGCGTCATCTGTAGTGATATCCACCCCTGCCAGAGCTGCAAACTCCACAGGCGTTAAAGTCCCGCCTGCACGAAGCGCCTTCTTCCAATCCTCTATGGTAGCCTGTCCCTCTGTCTCCACCCGTCTGCATACCTGTGTGGCAATGGGTAAGTCCGGCCTCTTATAAAACTCTCCGTATTTGTCAAGACACGCAACGATTGCTTCCGGAGTATCAA
>CAYRZL010000026.1:0-29125 GCA_964428795.1 uncultured Lachnospiraceae bacterium
GGCGTGTCGGAATGGCAGACGAGGCAGACTCAAAATCTGTTGTGGGTGACCACGTATGGGTTCAAGTCCCATCGCCGGCATATTTTTTTACATCTTTTATGAAAGAATTTGCAGAAAATTAAGACTATGTAATTATCAGCCCCTGCCCTATGCAGGGGCACGTCTGGCTTATACTTTTGTGGTCAATGAAAGCCCTAATGCCTCTATCGACATTTCATACGCCTGCTGCATATCATCCCCCTGCGTCAAACATTCCGGAATATCGGGAAACGACACGAAAAGAAACCTCCGCCGGAGCTTTCTCTCGCATGCTTGGCAACCCAAAATCCGCCCTCTTCCGCTCTGTGAAATACAGCCGGACAAAATAATCTGTTCCTACTTACGCTTCTGTGTCAGCTTCCTTGCCTTTTTTAAACTATTGACAAAAAGCAAGGTACCCATGCCCACATCCGTGACTCTGACCACTTGCTTCCCATGACAGGTATCTACCAGAAGCTCATCTCCCGGCGCCACAGCATCACGCAAAAAATATGCCCAGCGGTATACCTTTCCACTTTTCTCCGGAAGATGAACACCGCAGATATATTTATTTAAATTGTTTCTCCCATCAGCTAAAATGCACTCTGCATAAGTGAAGCCCTTCTCCTTCATAATCAAATAAGACGTATATCCGTCCAACAGCCTTTTATTCTGATCGATCACGATCGGATTCGGATAGGTCAGTTCATATTCAGATATCCCATGTTCCTCAAAATATTCTCTGTACTTATCCATTTTTTCAGGTTTTGGTTCTGACATATCTCCAATGTCAATCTCGTCTAATCTGCATCGTTCTACCGGCTGAAAAACACTGACAAACACCATATTTTTTAACCAATCAGTTTCCTCAAGAGCCTTTTTCGCTCCATAAACTGCTATATCCTCATCATACCCCTCCTCCACAAAATATATATTGCGGAAAAACCATTTCAGATGGTGCGGTTTTACAATTCCATCGATCTTTCCCGGTATTCTTCTTTGCTCGTATTCTGACATTCCGTTCATGTCAACTGCCACTGCCAATAATTTCATCCCTGCGTCTCCTTACATTTTTTTTTTAGTTTAACGCAGTGGACGGTAAAAAACATTCAATTTGTAATTGAATAACAAAAAAAGCAGCTCTCAAGCTGCTTTTTCCGCAAGTTTCGTACAATACAGCAAAATCCGCGCGGAGGCTTCTCTGCCATATTTCTGATATATGAAATCCTGAATGCTCTCCTGCTGACCGACTATGATCTCATCCATCGGCACCTTCAGCAATCTGCTCAAACGATACAGATTATCCAGACTTGGCAGGCTCTTTCCGGAAAACCATGCATAAATTGCCTGAAAAGAACCAATAAATAGATTCTGCTGAATATCCTTCACGGATATGTTTCTGCTTTTGCAAAGCTTTTTGATCCGTTGTCCGGTTTTCTTCATGTCAATTCCATTCAAACAAACTCTCACCTTTCATATTTTTTCAGGAATTTTCCTTAATACTTCATGTTTTTCAGTATATCAAAGCAGTCAAAGGTTGCAAAATAATCCTTCGGCGTCTCCGCACGGCGGATCAACTGTGCACTTCCGTCCTCCTTCAATAAAATCTCTGCAGATTTCAGTTTTCCATTATAATTGTATCCCATTGCAAATCCGTGTGCTCCCGCATCGTGGATCACAAGCAGATCACCCATGTCGATCCCTGGCAGCATCCGGTCAATGGCAAATTTATCATTGTTCTCGCAGAGAGATCCGGTCACATCATACATATGATCGCAGGGCTGATCTTCTTTTCCCATAACGGTAATATGATGATATGCTCCGTACATTGCCGGACGCATCAGATTTACCGCACATGCATCCACGCCAATGTATTCCTTATAGGTATGCTTCTCATGGATAGCTTTTGTCACCAGACAGCCATACGGTCCCATCATGAAACGTCCCATTTCGGTATAGATTGCCACATCCCCCATACCTGCCGGAACGAGAATCTCCTCATATACTTTGCGCACGCCCTCACCGATCACACGGATATCATTGCCTTCCTGGTCCGGTCTGTAAGGAATACCGACACCACCGGACAGGTTGATGAATTTGATATCGCATCCGGTCTCTTTTTCCAGTTTTACGCACAGCTCAAACAATTCTCTTGCAAGCTGCGGATAATACTCATTTGTCAACATATTACTTGCCAGAAACGCATGTACGCCGAAATTCTTTGCACCCTTTTCCTTCAGAATTTTAAAGCCCTCAAACATCTGCTCCGTAGTAAATCCGTATTTTGCATCACCCGGATTGTCCATGATTCCATTGCTCATCTGGAGCACTCCGCCCGGATTATAACGACAGCTAATGGTCTCCGGAATATAACCAATGGTTTTCTCAAGGAAATCAATATGGGTAATATCATCCAGATTGATGGTTGCTCCAATCTTTGCCGCATATGCAAATTCCTCAGCCGGAGTATCATTGGAAGAAAACATGATCTCCTCTCCCTTGAATCCAAGGGCATCGGAAAGCATCAGCTCTGTCATGGAGGAACAATCCGTACCACAGCCATACTCTTTTAAAATATTGATCAAAAACGGGTTTGGCGTTGCTTTTACCGCAAAATACTCCCGAAAGCCCGGATTCCATGCAAATGCTTCTTTGACTGCCTGTGCATTAGCGCGGATCCCCCTCTCATCATAAAGATGAAACGGGGTTGGATACTGTTCTGTAATCTTTTCTAATTGTTCCTTTGTTACGAATGGTGTCTTGCTCATCCTATTTCTCCCCTTTTGTTAATTCAATCAATTTTATCTCATTTCTCATAGAATCTTTAAATACCTGTACAAAATTTGGCTGCCCGGTATAAAGACAGGAGCTGTGTGCGCCCTTTCCCAGCTCGCCGCTGAGCACATAGGCGGAATCCGTGATAATACCGATCTGATCCCCCTTATCCTCCGTAGGATAAAAAATCGCCCCCGGCAGATCCGGTGTGCCATTGGTGAGTAACACCAGCTTCTTTCCTTCCGCCAACAGTTCGGAAAGTTCCGGTAAAAAGAGACGTATGTGCTCCATGGACATCGATACATAAGCACGCTCTTTCACTGTTTTTAACAAATACTGCGCCTTATCCCGTATTTTATCATCGCCGGAAATGGTCAGATACCCTTCCGTATCTGTTCGTCCCTTTGGCACATGGGCTTTCAGATATTGTGCAGCCTCCTGCAATGCCTTCAGCTTATTATGACAAAACTCTGAAACCTCTGCCGCCTGATATCTGGTGACCGGACCGTCCAGCACATATGCCGCTCCCTTATCCACCAGCCCTGCCAGAGCATTGTATACATTGGACCTTGAGATCCCGGTCTGTTTGGCAATCTCATATCCTGTCGCCGCTGTCGTTTGCACCAATTCCAGATAAATGACTGCTTCCTGTCTGGTAAGACCAAAAGCCATGAGTTTTTCACTTAACAGATTTGTATCCATCGTATATGATGCTCCTTGTTAGTTTTAACTATCAGTGGTACTATTTAGGAATACTATATCACGTTTTCCCCATTTGTCAAGAAGAAAATATGTCTGCGACAGCATAAGTTGCATTTCCTTTTTTGCTAAGCTATACTATTCTTACCCCTGAAAACAAAATTATATTGAAAAAGGATATCGCGCATATGAAAATTATTGCACATATAGAAACCGATCTGCCGGAAAAATTCGGCATTCCCAGGCAAAGCGGTCTGGCAAAAGATTTAAAAGGAAAGATCATATTTGAACCGGAATACAGAAATCCGGATGCAGTGAAGGGATTGGAAGAATTTAATTATATCTGGCTGCTATGGGAATTTGAGGATGTAAATAAAGACACCTGGTCCCCCACGGTTCGTCCGCCCAGACTTGGCGGGAACAAACGCATGGGTGTATTTGCTACACGTTCCCCCTATCGTCCGAACAGTATCGGACTGTCCTCTGTCCGGTTGGAAAAAGTAGAGCTGACTTCACAGGGCCCAATCCTTCATGTATCCGGCGCAGATCTGCGGGACCAGACTCCTATCTATGATATCAAACCGTACCTGCATTACACAGACTGTCATCCAGATGCTGTGGAAAGCTACGCTCATGCCGGTCTGAATCACCGGCTTGATGTGATATTCCCACCGAAGCTGCTAAGGCTTCTTCCGGCAGAAAAGCAAAATCAGGCGCTTGAGCTGCTGTCCCTGGACCCCCGTCCCGCTTATCACAATGACCCGGAAAGAAAATACGGGATTGCATTTGCAGGATATGACATTCATTTTACAGTGGAGAACCATACATTGACTGTATGTGGGATAAGGGAAAAACTCCCGCCAGATGTCGGGAGCTTTTCGTCGCCAGATAAGTGAAAAGAAGCTCCGGCGGAGCTTCTTCTCGTGAAATACATAAAAATAAAATAAGAAAAAGAATTATAATGAAAAGCTGATGACGGGAATTGAACCCGTGACCCCTTCCTTACCAAGGAAGTGCTCTACCTCTGAGCCACATCAGCGAACTCGGCGAAGCGAATGCTCCGCCGACCTAAAATACTATACTATAGCATGAAGAAAATGTCAATATTTTTTATTTATCTTCTTTCATTTTTAAAATATAGAAGCCATTATCAAGGCATGTCACATAAATATATCCTCTGTCATCAACCACACAATCCTCTGTCACTGCATTGCGCGGACCCGGGAATCCAAAGAAAGACTCTTCCGGTGTCTTGTCCGGATTCGGAGGAATAAAATATGCAATCTCCTTAATATAATATGGATCAGATACATCATATACACGGAGACCTGCGGCAAAGTAACAGTTGTAAACTCTGTCACCGCTCTGATCCAGCCACGGTTTTCCGCTCATAGGCTCATGCACGTTGTGAGGGCCGAACGGTCCCTGTACGCCAAGCTGCATGACATTAAAGTTCGGGAACGGGAAGTTCTCAGGAACCTCCGGATATGGGAACTCTGCAACCAATACCGGATTCGTCGGATCGCTGACGTCTACCATGTGAATGTTGTTCAACGCCTGTGCGCCCTGAATAGAGCCAGGCGGGAAGAACTGGAATCTCTCACCCTCATTCGTAACAACACAGAAATCACGTCCCGGCAGCGGAAGTGCTGTATGTGTACGTGCACCGGCCAGATGACTGGAAAATGCAGGCATAAACTTGAGCTGTCCCAGCAGATGCGGACGTGTCACGTCTTTTGCATCCAGAATATACAGACCATCTCCGCCATATCCGCAGAACATAAGTCCGTCATCGCGTCTGTATGGCGGTCCATGCATCCATCCTTTGTCCATGAATGCCGGAACATGTTCCGCATGATGATCTACAGTTCTGCCCGGATATCCGTCTACAAACTGATGAGGTGCCCACCAGTTACCTACTTCTTTCGGATTTGCCGGATCAGAAATGTCTACAATACGCATGATCATACCCTCGAAACGCTCTGCCTCACAGGAAAGATACACATACGGACCACCGTTGTACATAAAACGATGTACACCGATAGAATGCGGTACACCACAGTCCCAGTAACCTAAGAATTTCGGATCTTCCGGATCTTCTTTCAGAGAATAGATACGGATACCCGCTTCACACTTCATATTCTGAAGCTCAGACTGATCTACCAGCGCACCCGGACCGGAACCCGATGTCATAGCTACGATCAGCTTATCCTCAGCCACCTGCAGCTTCGGAATGGATGTGGTCGGATACTCGTCCGGATCCAGTGCAAACACGCGTTTTACAAATCTTGGATTTTCCGGATCTGTCACTTCAGCAATAATAAAGCTTGCGCCCTTGATGCCACCGAAAGAAGAACCATACATATAATATTTTCCTTCTTCTGTACGATAAAGCTGCATCTGAAAAGCACCGCTCTTCTGATCCCAATCACAATAGCTCAAACACTCAAGGTTTTTAATATAACCCGGATTGTTCTCGCCCCGTGAAAAATCAAATTTAGCCATAATTACCTTCCTTTCTACCTAACATTTTCTGACAATCCAAAGCCGGCTTTAAAACATATTGCATTTTTCCGCATTGAATTATCTTATATCATACATTATATATCATTTTTCCTTTAATTACAACGAAAGAATCAGGATCTGCAATGTCATTTACGCATCACAGATAACTGTCCGGGAAGGTTACCGTCACAGTATTCCCTGCACAAACATATAACCCATGACAACATAAAACAGCAGCATTCCCAAATTCAGAAGCATGACAGACAACTGCTGTTTTCCGGAAAGCGTCCGCTCCCCCGGCAGCAGCTTCGCATGTCTGAACTTGACGATAAACAGTACCAATCCTGCAATCATCATTGCCAGTATAAACAGACCAAAAAAGATCATCCCCATCCATGCTCCCAGATGCTCAAACACCGCCTCCATCATCGCATTGGTATCAGTCAGGTCCTGCATTATCGCCTCCATTCCCATATTTTTTACAAGAAGCGTTGCTAAAATACCCCCGAAAAAATTCACAACCATATGAATCGCAATATTATATTTTACCTTTCCATAACGGATATAAATGTATGCGAGCAGCATTCCAAGCCCAAAAGCATAGAAAAACTGAGAAAAATTCCCATGAAACAGTCCAAACAAAAGCCCTGACAGAATAATCGCCGCTTTATCGCCATATACGATCACACGGTCTATGAGCAGTTTTCGGAAAACCAGCTCCTCCAAAATCGGCGCTGCGATCACGACAAGTAAAAATATCCACCCAAGGGGCAAATTCATGATCGTCTCCTGAAGATCGGGCGTCACATCATGCCCGACCGCTTTGGATATCAGACTGTTTACAAGCATTCCGATGATATTGCCTGCATACATGATAAAAAATGCAATGATCAGATATATCAGCCAATGACCAAATTTCAAAATATTTTTGTGAAGACGCACCTTTGGAATACGCTTCATTAGCAAAAAGCAGACGGGCATAGCCAAAAGATATAATGCCGCATCAGACACAAGTATTCTTGCCAGAGCATCTCCCTGCAGCGCAGGATTCAGATGAACCACCAGCACACTCAGAAGGCTTGTAACCCCGATCCAGATCAGCGCCAGCACGCCATAGCTCATCCCCACATATGTAAAAAATTTTCGGTCCTGTCCTACATTCATTCTATTTCTCCTCTTTTTTTACAGCTTTTTGCTTCGCAATCTTTTCCGCCTCGTACTCTTCCCGCCAGTTTTTGCCATACAGCAGAGGTCTTGTGACCGTCACACAGAAAAACTCAATCAGGGGACCCATAAATAACGCTGTGATCAAAGTACCTGCTCCAACCACTGCTCCCAGCAAAAATCCCACAAGCACGCAAATTGCATCCGTACCGATGCGGCACCAGCGAAACTTCGCCACTTTGCGGTCAGCCATAACCAGAGCAATCGTATCATACACAGATACTCCAAAATCTGCCATGGTATAAAACGCCGACGAAAAACACATGATCACAACGCCCAAAATCAGCAAAATGATCCGCACAGACATTTTAGAATTATCGATCCGCTGCTTTATATGTGACTAACGAAACATATCCAACATGCTTTTCTCCTCCCGCGTATTGTCCTAAAAGCCCAATATTCCTTTTATGATAAAATAGACGATCGGCACTGCCAATGCCGGAAGCATGTTCATTGTCTTGCAATCCTTGATCTTCAGAATGCCAAATCCAGATGCCATGATCAAAAATCCTCCCACAATACAAAGCTCCGTCACCAGATCATCCGAGAAAAAGCTGGCAGATATATATTTCGCGATCAGATATATAGCTCCCTGCCAGCAAAACAATACCGGAGCGGCAAGGCACATGCCCACCCCATAGGTAGAAGCAAGTACCATGGAGGTAACAAGATCCAGTGTGGCATTCGTAAACAAATAGGTATGATCTCCGTACAGGGCGCTGAGCACCGGCCCCATAATGGATAATGCTCCGATACAATACATGATAATCCCGGTGGATAAGCCCTGTCCAAGATTGGATTTTGAAAATTTCGCCACAAGTCCATTAAACTTTCCGTTCAGATCCAACACAGTTCCCACCAGACTTCCGATAGCAAGACTGATGATAAACAGTACCGGAAATTTGCTGTCCGGCATATGGCTGACGATAGCATTGATGCCAAGTCCGATCGCCGCCAGCCCCATTGCTGTATAAAGTGCATTCTGATATTTTTCTTTTATACTTTTCCTCAGGATGCTTCCGATCAGGCTGCCTGCCAATATGCACCCTGTGTTCACAATCGTTCCTATCATCAGAATTTAATTCCCATTTCTGTCAATTCCGCTTTTACTTCCTCGTACATCTTCTGCCATTCTTCCACCGGCTGAATCGTATCCATATCATAAGATACGTCAAATGGCTGTCCTTTATTGCCATCCTCCATGGAAAAAATGTGCTCATATTTTTCTACCAGCTTCAATACAATCTCATTTGCCTGAGAACGGGTCATTCCCTGACGGGCTACCGCTTTTCCGACCTCACCCATAAGCCGAACCTCAAGCCCTGTTCCGTGAGGCGCATTTCCGTTTGCCGCACCAAGTCCTTCCAGATGACCGCCGCTGACTGTAACCACGATAGAGTTTGCAGCTACTTCATAGAGCAGTTCTTTGGTCAGACTGCCGCTGGAGGGCCACAGATCACACACAATGATCGCCGGAGCGCATTTTGCAAAAGTCTGGCACAGTACAGACTGCAGCCACAGGCATCCTCTCGCTGTGGTGGCAACATCCTGAATATGAATCGGATGACACAGATGATAATCTGCCATACAGATCAGGTTTGCAGCCAGAATGGAAGCGATCATGACAATCGTACTTCCCGGTGCATCACCGCCCAGACCTCCTACCATGGAGCACGCAAGAGATGCATTTCTCATACCATAGTCCAGAGAGCTTGCAGCGCGCACCATATTTCCATTGTCAATGATAAGCTCATTAAACATTGCTACCAGATGAGAATCACAGGGGCGCAGTCTCTTTTCACCCACTGCTGCCAGATCACCAATCTCCGTAACTGCGCTTTCTGCTGCCAACAGACCTATGCCCGGTCTGCCAACCTCAGCTAATGCTTTATGCAGATATTCCATCTCACGTCGAACCGCAATCACCTCTGTCGGATGTCCGCTTTTTACCGGATAACCATCCACATCAATAAGAGAACCGCAGGTCATCAGATCGATCACCGGCTCCTGTGCCACACTTTTCACGATAGGATAGTACAGACGCTCCGGTGTAGGACAGCCCGGATTTCCTGCCCAGACAGCCGGTTCTTTTGCATCTTCAATTCCACGTGCCCGCAGAGTATAGGCATCTTTGCCCTCACCCATCACCAGCTCAGTTTTCATGTTTCTTATTCCCTCATCAATTTCCTCCTCCGTGAACCTGATGATGCGTCCGGTACTCATATTATATACACCGGTTGTCAGGATCATTTTTTTTGCAGCGGCAAACATGTCCTCCAAAAGCTGATCATCCCGGGGAATAAGTGTCTGCTTGTCCCACTCAAACTCATATTCATCCACCAGCTCCATCACGGTGTCAATGATATAATCCATATCCCAATCATCCTTGGAAACCTTCTCTCCGGTCTCCGCTCTCTCACACAACTCCAAATATTTTTTTACATCCATGTGGCTACCTCCCTATTTTAAAAAGCCGGAGAACATGAAACAAGATTTCATTCGGTTCTCCGGCCGTTTCTTTATGATCACGTAGAAATCATATCATGTTCTACATGCGGTTGCAAGACTATTTCCAGCTTCCGATTACGTTTTCTACAAGAAATTCCTGCTGAATGATCTCCTCATCCGGCATTACCTCACCTTCCGATACAAGAGGATTGCCTTCATTGTCATTCAGCTCACCTGCATATACCTGTACCTCACCACTGTCGATCTTTCCTTTCAGCTCAGCAACTGCAGCCTTCACATCTTCCGGTACAAAATCAGCAAAATCTGTCAGCGCTGCACACTCGCCGCCCTCATAATAGAAATCATCCGCAGAAGCGGTTCCGTCAGCCACCGTTGTCATGATTTCTTTAAAGATCGGCGCAAAGTTCCATGTAAAGGAGCATACAACTGCATCCGGAGCCAGTGCGGACATGTCATTGTGATAACCTACTACATAAGCGCCATTTTTCTCACAGGTCTCAGGAATGGCAGGGGAAGAAGCCTCCATGCCCATATATTTGATACCTGCGTCGATCAGAGACTGTGCGCACTGTGTCTCGACGTCTACATCATACCAGCTGTTTGCCCACGCGACCTGAACCTTTGCGTCAGGATTTGCATATCTCGCGCCGAGTGCATATGCGTTGATGGCTGTTCTTACGGAAAACTCACTCATACTTGCAGAATAACCAAGAGTTGTATTCTCATCCTGAGACATCAGCTCACATGCATAACCGGCCAGGAACATACCCTCATAGGATCTGATCTCATATCCAACCAGACCGTCAACCTTGTTTCCCCACTGGGCGAAGGTCACTTCCGGATACTGTGCTGCGACCTCCGGCAGGAAAGATGCATAACCGGTAGACGCACCGATGATCAGGGTACATCCCTCATCGATCAGACTCTCTGCTGCTGCCTGTGTGGTAGCCTGATCCGTATCGTCGATATTTTCCAGTGTTATCAGATTTTCCTCCGGAATACCAAGCTCTGCCATTGCGTTTACAATGCCCTCATGTGTGGCCTGGCACCAGCCTCCGTCATTGATAACGTAAGACTCCATCTCACCAATCATGAGATCTGCAAGAGCTCCCTGCGCCGCAGGCGCTACTGCATCTGCTCCGTCTCCTTCTGCTTCTGCGGAAGCTGCGGGTTCTTTTGCATCATTGCCGGCATCATTTCCGCAGCCTGCAAGAGCCGCAGCCGCCATCGCGCCAACCAGCAAAATGCCAAGTAATTTCTTTTTCATTTACATTTTCCTCCTGAAATAAATTATGGGTTTATCTATAGTACAAGCAGAAATCCTGCTCATCTATCTGTCTTTACTTATTCCTCTTTTATCGTTCCTCACGGTCATAAGGAATACAAAGCGCTGCCGGAGCCGCGGAGCGCTTTTTGCGGAAGCTTCCGGTCGTGAAAATCAGAGCAATGATCGTCGCCACATAAGGCAATGCCGAATAAAACTGCGACGGAATCGCTGTAAAATACATCTGAATATCGATACCGATAATACTGATCGCTCCAAACAGCAGGGCGCCTAAAACTGCCACGATTGGATTCCAGGATGCAAATACAACCAATGCCACAGCAATCCATCCTTTACCGCTCGTCATACCGTCGCTCCAGAAGTTTGTGTAGGACAGCGACAGACACGCGCCGCTGACCGCTGTCATGGCACAGCCGATAATAACGTATACATATCGCAGTCCATATACATTATATCCCGCCGAATCCAACGCCGCAGGATTTTCACCCAAAGCGCGCAGGATCATACCCGGCCTTGTTTTATAGATATAGATCATAGATACCGGTATAATAATGTACATGGCATATACAAGAATATCCTGATGGAATAATGCCGGTCCAATAACCGGAATATCAGACAGGAGCGGAATATCAAAGGGCTCAAATTTCAGATTTGCATTCACTCCGCAATAATTTTTTCCGATAAAACCACTGAGACCCGTACCGAAGGTAAGCATCGCCATACCTGCCACAGTCTGATCCGCCTGCAAAGTGACGGTCAGAAACGCGAATACAAGTCCCAGTGCACCACCCACAACAAGAACCGTCACGATGGCAAGTCCAAGATTCTGCTTATCCACAGCAACCATATAACCGGATACCGCCCCCATAAGCATGATACCTTCCAGTCCAAGGTTCATAACACCGGCTCTCTGGGAAAAGATCTCCCCGACTGTCGCATAAAGTACGGACGCTGCATAGAGAACTGCCGCTGAAATAATAGATACAATCAATGCTGTACTCATGCCGCCTCACCGCCTTCCTGCTCCTGTTGAACCTTTTTATTCACCACAACCTTATAACGATTGAAAAATTCACCCGCAATGACAAACAACATAATGCTTCCCTGAATCATCATGGCAATCTGGGAGGGAACCCCCGTAATCTGAACAGCAACCGCGCTGATTTGCAATGCGCCAAATAAAAATGCCACAATAATGACAGACAGAGGATTTAAATATGCAAGATACGCGATAACAATACCTGTATATCCGGCGCTGTTGGGAAGATCCGCCTGCACCCGGTGAATAATACCGCCCACCTGCGCAAATCCTGCAAGTCCTGCAATGGCGCCGCTCACCGCCAATACGAAAATGATATTTTTCTTTACGCTCATACCTGCATAATTTGCGGCACTGGGGCTTCTTCGGATAACCTCCATCTGAAATCCTTTTGTGCTCTTTTTATGAAAAATGTAGATCACAACCGCCAATGCAATTGCAATGATCAATACGGAGTTGATACCTGTATTTCCGATATCTGGCAGAAAATACCGTTCCGAAATCTGCGGCGTCTGAGGTACCATCTGCCCTGCCTCTTTCCATGGACCATACATTAAATAATTTAAAAACAACAATACCACATAATTCAGCATCATCGTCAGAATGGTTTCACTCACATTCCAGAGAGCTTTCGGTATGGCGGCAATCAATGCCACAATCATACCTCCCGCCATCGCAAGCAGGAACATGATGATCAGCTTGGGTACCGCCGGCATATCCGGTCCGTACAGAGCAAACCACACACAGAAGATCGCTCCCATAGCATACTGACCGTCCGCACCGATATTGTTCAGGTTCATACGGTAACCAAAGGCGACCGCAAGTCCCGTAAACATGAGCGGAAGTCCCGCCACAATACTCTTTTCCAGTCCCCGGACGGAAAAAATGGATTTCCACATTTTGGCATATACTTCAAAGGGATTGAACCCTACAATCGCCAGAAAAACACCGCAGAATACCAGTGCCAGTATCACAAACAGGATAGAGTTCAGCACGCGGCGGCCTGTGGACACATTTGCCCGTTTTTGCAGTCGTATCTTACGCATGTTTCTCCTCCTCTTCTTTCTCCTCTGTCACTTGTCCGTCAGGAGTTATCGCTTCTTCCGTCAAACGCTCACCGGACATCAGTTTGCCCAATTCCTCAAAGTCCGTCTGATCTGTCTCACGGATTCCCATGAGCTCACCGTCACATAATACCCCGACCCTGTGGCACATCTCAAAGATTTCTTCCAGTTCCTCGGAAATCAGAATGATCGCAGCTCCCCTCGCACTCTGCTCCAGCAGAATCTCATGGATGGCCGCGACTGCTCCGATATCCAATCCCCGCACCGGATAAGTCGCTACGATCAGTGCCGGTTCTCCGGCTACCTCTCTGGCAATCAACAGCTTCTGCTGATTGCCTCCCGACATCAGCGCTACGGGAAAATCCATGCCACCATTTTTGATATCATAGGTTTCAATATATTCTTGTGTATCGGATTCCATCATCTTATGGTTCAGCCATCCATGGCTGCTGTAATGGTCGGAATTATATGCCTTTAAAATTACATTTTCTTTCATATTCAGCCCGGGTACCAGTCCCAGATGCAGACGGTCCTCAGGGATAAAGGAAATGCCCTCCTCAATCCGTTCTCTGATACTTTTTTTCGTCATATCAGAACCGTTCAGTACGATTTTTCCGCCGGTCATGGAGCGCAGCCCGGCTATGGCTTCCGCAAATTCGCGCTGTCCGTTTCCGGCAACGCCTGCGATGCCAAAAATTTCTCCTGCCCGAACATCCAGACTGACATTTTTTACTGCTGTCAATCCCTTGTCGTCCAGCGCACTCATATTCCGGATCATAAGGACTTTTCGATCACTGAGATGCTCTCTGTCGATCTTCAATTCCTTCTGCTCCCGATTTCCCACCACCGCCTTTGTAAGCCGCTCCACGGAAGCTTCCGACGCAGGCATTGTATCCTCCAAAACACCACCCTTCAACACTGTGATGCGATCTGCATTATTCATGACCTCATTCATCTTATGTGAGATCACAATGACAGCCTTTCCATCCTGCGCCATACTGCGCAATGTTTTGAACATCTCTTCTGCTTCCTGTGGCGTCAATACCGCCGACGGTTCGTCCAGGATCAGAATCTCCGCCCCACGGTACAACAGCTTGATGATCTCCACCCTCTGCTGCTCACCGACAGACAATTGCCATACCTTTGCCGATGCATCCACTGCCAGATTAAATTTCTCTGAGCACTCTGCGATGACCTGTTCCATTCTTTTTTGTTTCAGCATCAGACCCCTGTTTTCCGAATACAAATATACATTTTCTGCAACAGAAAGTGTCGGTATCAGTCTGAAATGCTGATGTACCATACCTATGCCCATCTGCATCGCCTGCTTTGGCGATCGTATAGTTACTTCCTTTCCTTTGTAAAATATCTGCCCCTCATCCGGCTTATAGATACCGGTCAACACATTCATCAATGTACTTTTGCCGGCTCCGTTTTCCCCTAGAAGAGCATGTATCTCGCCTGCATATAACTTCAAATCAACATCATGATTTGCCACCACGCTGCCGAAGGTCTTTGTGATATGCCTCATCTCGAGAATTAAATCGCCCATCCTGTCCTCCAAAATCCCTGTTCCTGTGTAACAGAAAAGTAACCCTGCGTATTCATTAGGTGCACTAATCAATTTAATAAGAATCGCTTATTAAAAACGCAGAAAAGACGCTCCTCCTTTGGAACGCCTTTTCAATCCTTCAGTTTCCTTCATAAGTAACAACAGCGTCTACATCATAAGCCGCCAGCTTTTCTCTGCCCTTCAGACCTGCCAGCTCCAGAAGGAAGATGATTTTTACAACTTCACCGCCCAACTGTTCCACCAGCCTTGCCGCCGCTTCAATCGTCCCGCCGGTTGCGATCAGGTCATCTACAATAACAACCTTTTGTCCCGGCTTTACGGCATCTTTATGCATCTCAATTTCTGCTGTTCCATATTCCAGCTCATAAGAAGCGCTTACTGTCTCACGGGGCAGTTTTCCTTTTTTTCGCACCATGACAAATCCTTTGTTCATTGCATACGCAATGGGTGCGCCAAAAATAAAGCCTCTGGATTCTGCGCCTGCGATCAGGTCAAAATCCACATCTTCAAGCAGATCCATCATCTGATCAATCGCCATCTTAAATCCGTCTGTATCCTGCACTACGGTCGTAATATCCCGAAAAATGATTCCTTTCTCCGGGAAATCCGGGATTGATCTTATATAATCTTCTACTTTTTTCATTTTATCCTCCTGCAACGGAATCATTTCCTTTTACTCAGACGTCATTAGTATACCTTTCCCGTACTGAGATTTCAAGATGATAAAACATATTTTTTTCGGAAATTGTTTTGTATGCGAAAAAAAACATTTTTAATCTGTTAATATGGTCTTTCCAACTCGTTCAAACATTTTACAGAGTCCGCCCAGCACCACAAATTCTATCGGTATCATGATCAGGCACTGCAGAACTCTTGTTATAATCAGAGCCCTGAATGAACTCCCATATAAAACAGAAATCCAAAATGTATTGACAATTAGTCCGATCACCAGTTGATTGATCAGAATGGACGACAGAATACGGGGAAACGTCTGTTTTTTATACAGCAGAAGTCCGTATATCAGACCTGTAGCCGCACACGTCAATGTAAATCCCGGGAAATATGCACCGATCGGAAAAAGCATCGCACCCAGAATATCTGCAATTGCCCCCACAAGTGCGCCTGTCGCGGGACCATACAGATATGCGGCTAAAAATACTGGTACAAAAGTAAAGCCGATTTTTAAATTCCATGCATTGATCGACAAAAATCTCGATAACACAACAGCCAGCGCAATCAGCATAGCCATATGAACCATCTTTTTCACAGTAAACTTTTTCATGATTATTCGTTTCCGCTCCCTCTGTCTCATTCTCTCCGGTTAAAATAATCCTGTGATCACTCCGTTTTCATCCACATCGATCTTCTCAGCAGACGGAACCTTCGGCAGACCGGGCATTTTCATAATATCACCGGTCAAGGCAACCAGAAAGCCCGCTCCGATGGAAGCTGTTATATCCCGGATCGTAATACAAAATCCCGTAGGTCTGCCCAACTTTTTCGCATCATCTGTCAGTGAATACTGATTCTTTGCCATACAGATCGGCAGGTTGCCAAACCCAAGCTTTTCAAATTTTGCAATCTCTTTCTCCGCCTTTGCAGTATAATTCACATCATCCGCACCATATACTCTGGTTGCAATAGCATGGATTTTTTCCTTGATTGGAGCGTTCACATCATAGACATACTCCATTGTACTCTCCCCGCCAATCAGACTCAATACCTCATTTGCCAGATCTTCTCCTCCTTCTCCGCCCTTTGCCCACACTTCGGACAGGGCTACATTGACACCCACTTCCCTGCATTTTTCCTTCACAAGCTGCAGCTCGGCGTCCGTGTCTGTGGGGAATGCATTGATTGCTACCACAACCGGCAGATGATAAACAGTCGTAACATTTTCAATATGTTTCAGAAGATTCGGAATACCTTTTTCCAATGCCTCGAGATTTTCATTGTTCAGGTCGGCTTTTGCCACGCCGCCGTTGTATTTTAATGCGCGCACTGTAGCCACAAGAACGACCGCGTCTGGTTTTAATCCGGCCATCCGGCATTTAATATCCACAAATTTCTCAGCGCCGAGATCCGCGCCGAAACCCGCTTCCGTGATCATATAATCCGCCATCTTCATTCCCATTTTTGTAGCAATGACGCTGTTGCAGCCGTGGGCTATATTTGCAAAAGGTCCTCCATGGATCATTGCGGGCGTTCCCTCCAGCGTTTGCACCAGATTAGGTTTGATCGCATCTTTAAGAAGCGCGGTCATTGCGCCCTGTGCATTCAGATCTCCGGCTGTCACAGGGTTTCCATCCTCATTGTAGGCAACCACAATTCTTGCCAGACGTTTTTTCAGATCAGTAATGTCCGTTGCCAGGCAAAAAACCGCCATAATCTCGGATGCAACCGTAATGTCAAATCCATCCTGTCTGGTAACGCCATCCACCTTTGCGCCCAGTCCATCCACAATGTTACGGAGCTGCCTGTCATTCATATCCACCACGCGTCTCCATGTAATTGTCTTTGGAACAATCCGAAGCTTATTGCCCTGATGAATATGGTTGTCAAGCATCGCTGCCAGCAAATTATTTGCAGTCCCGATTGCATGAAGATCTCCGGTAAAATGAAGGTTGATGTCTTCCATTGGAATCACCTGGGCATATCCGCCTCCCGCAGCGCCGCCTTTTACACCGAATACCGGTCCAAGCGACGGCTCCCGAAGCGCTACCATCGTCTTTTTTCCCAGTCGGTTAAGCGCGTCTGCCAGACCAATGGTCGTCGTCGTCTTCCCTTCTCCTGCGGGCGTTGGATTGATGGCAGTCACAAGTATGAGCTTTGCATCCTTATTTTCCTTTAACTCCCTGTTGTAATATCGATAATCAATCTTTGCCTTGTATTTTCCGTAATGTTCTACATAATCCTCAGGAATCCCCAGCTTTGCTGCAATTTCCGATATAGGGCGAATCTGCGCCTGCTGAGCAATTTCAATATCTGTTTTCATAAAAATACCTCCTAATATTCATCCGGCATTTCTGCCAGCTCCTGCATGGAAAAAACCGGTCCGTCCACGCAGACATAACGTCGTCCGATATTACATCTGCCGCATTTTCCAACTCCGCAGCTCATACGCATCTCCAGAGTGGTGTAAATATGGTTCAGGGGCACACCCAGATGTGCAAAAGCATTTGACAACGCTTTGATCATTACCGGCGGGCCGCATAAAATTGCAATGGTTCTGTTTTTATCAAAAGGAATATCCGGTATCAGAGTATGCGGAAATCCAACCAGTCCTTTCCACCCGTCTTCCATACGGTCAATAGTCTGATACAGTTTCGTATCCGGCATAGCCGCCCATGCTTCATAGTCGTAGGAAAAAATAAAATCTTTTGTGGTTCTCGCAGCAATCAGCATATTAATTTGTCCGTATTTTTCCCTGTAATCCGTATGAAATACAGTATCAATCATCGGGCGAAGAGGCGCCAGCCCCAGTCCTCCAGCCGCATAAAACAGATCATAACCCTCGAATTTTTCAAGAGGAAACGTGTTTCCAAAGGGTCCCCTCAGCCATAACCCGTCTCCCTCCTTCAGCATATGGATCTGATCTGTCAATGCTCCGGTACGTTTGATCGTAAGCTCCAGAGCGTCCCGCTTCAATGGCGTAGAAGCAAAGCCAAAGGGTGCTTCGCCCTTTCCGGGTATTCCAACTTCAAGGAACTGCCCAGGAGCATAATCCAGCGGCTCCGCCAGCGTCAGACGGTAAGTTTTTACATCCTGAGTATCAGAGGTTGTTTCCTGTGTCACCTTCTGTATTTTTGCATACACCGGTATGTACGGGTTATACATCTGCGGATTCCTCCTCTCTTGCCATGATATCTTCCACTGTCTTTCGGATATTAAGACCGCCCGGACAGCTTCGTATGCATCTTCCGCATCCTGTACAGGCTGTTATACCGAAATTATCTCTGATGTACACATACTTATGCATGACGCGCTGACGGAACCTTGCCCATTTTGTATTTCTGGGATTATGTCCGCCTCCATGCAAAGTAAATCCCGGATACATACAGGAATCCCACCGACGGTGACGCAGCGCGCGTTCATTCTTTTCACTGTCCTGCAGCACAAAGCAATGACATGTAGGGCAGACAAACGTACATGTCCCGCAGCCTATACAGCCCAATGCATATTTCTCCCATGGCATACGCTCAAATATATCTTCCTCGGAAGCAGTGATTTTTAGCTTTTCTTCCACTGGCTCAGGGAGTGTTCTCGCTTCCGTCTGCGTACCCGAAAACAGGGATTTTCCGGCATTTGATATTTCCTCATAGAGAAAATCTTCCTGCGTCCGGATTAAAAACCCGTCTGCAGACGGCGCATCACATTTTGAAATACCTCTCGCCCCGCAGAAGCATCCGGGTTTTTCCTCGCGGCATCCCATGCCGACAATAGTCAAAGCCTTTCTGCGGTTTTCATAAAATGGATCTTCCAGTCCCCATTTTTTCCCGGAAAAGACAGCGTCCAGAGTCTGAAAGCTCTGAATATCACACGGCTTTGCTCCGAGAAGCAGCAGAGGCTTCACTTTCTGAATAATACTTGCTTCCCCATTTTCAAACTTCATCAGGGCTTCCAGTTGGGGAAACACCGCTTCTTTTGCAGATTTCAACGGAAGCTCATCGGAAAATACGATCTGTTCCGGACATTCTATCAGCTGATATTCCAGCTTTTCATCCCTCCATGCAGGCGCCATCACCTGATAAGAATCCATCAGCTTTTTGATCTGCGCCATCAACGCTTCCCGATTCATTTTGTATGTCTTTCTGGCTGCAAAGTCTGTCATCTGTTATCACCTCCCAGAAATCCGATCTCATAATCTGAGGGAGAAAAATCATTCATTGCTGATACCTGTTCTTCGCTGATGCCCGGCTGATAATCGTATGTTTCCAGCAAAAATTCCCTGACTCCCCGCATCAGATACTGCAGATCCACGCCAAACTCACATGCATCCCTGCAGGCTCTGCAATCACTGCACCGCCCTGCCAGATGCATGGCTCTGGTCAGATGATACATTACCTTTGTGGAACGTCCCGCATCATTGAGGAGCCATGGCGTTGCTTTACGTTCCAGATAGCAGCTCTCACAATAGCAGCCCGGGCATGCCTGCCTGCAGGAAAAGCACAGCGTGCATTTGTCTATTTCATGGAGAAAACGTTCAAATCTCTCCTCTGTCGAAGTTTCATTGACCCACTCTGTCACGGAAGGCAGTTTTTCATCCTCCCAATCCATATCCAGAATAACCACATCATCCTTGTTCAGCTGTCCTTCTGCAAGCAGGATCATAATATTTTCCCGATCCTTCGGCTTTGCGGCGATGGCAGTTTTTCTTCCCTTCAGATCAAGCAGATAAATCGACAGATGTGTATAGCAGTCTTCGTTCCATACCAGCCGCTCCGCATCCTCTGCCTCTGTCGCAAAAAGCGGAGTCGGATGCCCTGCATCCTTGTTTTCCTTCAATCCAAGCACCACGTCCACACTGTGTTCCGACAGCAGCTTAAAGGCTTTCTCGCGCAGCGCCGTCTCCTGTTTTTCCAGAATATGGCTGTAAATCTCCGGGGAACATTCCTGTCCTTTATACATCACTGTCATCACCTCCCAGCGGATTGGGTCCGATTTTTTTTATAATATCTGTCACTTCTGTCACAGCCTGAGAAAAACGATTTCCCTCCGATGCCGATATCCAGGTGAACTGCACCCGATCCGGATGGAACCCGGACAGACGAAGCAGATATTTCAATACATTAAATCTTCTTCTGGCATACATGTTTCCGGTCAGATAATGGCAGTCTCCCGGATGGCATCCGGAAACCATCACTCCGTCAGCGCCTTCCGAAAGGGCCTTTATAATATACAGCGGATTTACCCGCCCGGAACATGGAACACGGATGACACGAATCGTGGCAGGATACTGCATACGTCCGGTTCCTGCCAGATCAGCGCCTGCATAGCTGCACCAGTTACACAGGAACGCTACAATAACAGGTGTCCAGTTTTCTTCTTCGCCCTTTTTCATCCTCTCATCTCCTTCGGTAAATGAAGTAAATATTCAATCTCATTCACAATCTGACGATCTGAAAATCCGCAGATATCCACGGCTCCGCATCTGCAGTTAGCCGCACAGGTTCCGCAGCCCTTGCAGAGCACATTGTTTACCACAGCTTTCATGGCGGTTCCGCCCCGCACAGGCACCTCCTGTACGCTGATTGCGCCATATGCGCAGACCTGCTCACAGGTGAAGCAGCCTCTGCAGATATCCGTGTTTACCTTTGCGATCGTACCCGCGGCCTGCAGACTGCTCTTTGCCAGAACTGCCGCCGCTTTTCCTGCCGCCGCACGCCCCTGAATAATTGATTCTTTCATATCCCTCGGAGAATGGGCAAGTCCGCAGACAAATATGCCCTCCGTGGCAAAATCTACCGGGCGGAGTTTTGCATGTGCTTCCAGGAAAAATCCGTCCTGATTCAACGGAACCTTAAGCATCTGCGCCAGTTCCCTGTTTGCTTCTGTATCCGGCGCGATGCCGGCAGACAGTACAAGCAGGTCTGTATGAAGGTCAATAAACTCACCTGCGGCAGTATCCTTTACGGACACGATCATATCTGTTTTTCCGATTGAAATCTGCGGTTTATCTGTTATGTCATAGCGGATAAAATGAACGCCGTCTTTTCGCGCCTGCCGATAATCCCTCTCATACATGCCATAGCTTCTCACTTCCCGTGTCAGGATACTGATCTCTACATCCGGATATAGCTTTTGGAGGGACTGCGCATTGCGTATTGCCTGAGAACAGCATACCCTGCTGCAGTACATATTCTCGCCCTCCCGGGAGCCTACGCATTGAATCATAACGATTCGTTTAACCCCGCCCAGCCCCGGACTTTTCTGCTGCAGGAGTTCCTCCAGTTCAAGCTGTGTCAGAATGCGCGGATCGTTTCCATATTCGTACTCTTCCGGCTTACGTTCCCCGGCGCCGGTTGCTACTATCACAATTCCGTGTTCCACACCGGAGATTCCCTTTTTGCTTTTGATCGTAGTATGAAAATTTCCTACATAACCATCCAGTTTCGCAATGGTCGATTGTTTATAAACATTAATATTCGGGTGGTTTTCCACAAGGTGAATCATGCGCTCAAGCTGCAGCTTTACAGGTCTGCCGTGATAAAGCGTATACAATCTCCCTGCATTGCCGCCCAGACTGCCGCTCTTTTCGACAAGATGAACCGGATAACCATTCTCCGCCAGAGACAATGCCGCAGACATGCCTGCAGCGCCGCCCCCTATAATAAGCGCCTCACGCTTTACCGGTATCTGCTCCTGTTTCAGCGGTACGGCTGACAATCCTTTTCCCACTGCCATTCGAACCAGATGAATAGCTTTCTGTGTAGCCTCCTGCGGTTCATCCATATGCACCCAGGAACACTGATCCCTGATATTTGCCATGGAAAACAGATACGGATTCAGTCCGCTCTTTTTCAAAACACCCTGAAACAGCGGTTCGTGGGTACGCGGCGTACAGGATGCCACCACAATACGGTTTAATCCATGCTTTTTTATTGTTTCCGCCATAGCAGTCTGAGCATCGGCGGAGCATGCGTAGAGCACATCCTCTGTATATACTACCTGAGGCAGTTTGCTGATCTCCTGACATACTTTTTTCACATCCACATATCCTGCGATATTTACGCCGCAATGGCAGACAAACACTCCCATACGGACAGGTTCGCCGGATACATCCCGTTCCTGTACCGCTTCCTCCTGCGGAAAATAAAGCGTCTGTTCCCGTTCGTTTAACACAGTTTCTCTGCTCCATGCGGCCGCCGCGCCGGCTGCCGCGCTGGCTTCCGTCACCGTATCAGGAATATCCTTCGGTCCTGCCGCCGCACCGCACGCATAGACACCGGTTCTTGATGTCTGCGGCGCTGCAAAGGGATCACAGGAAATAAAACCATAGCGGTCCGTGGCAATTCCCAGATTCCTGCACATTTGAACCGCATCCGGTTCTGCGGCAAATCCGGTAGAGAGAACAACCATATCATAAGCAGCCTTAATATGTTCTCCCTTCTCACCGGCAGCAGATACCACCAGATCGCCCTTCTCATCTTTTACTATGCCCGATACCTTTCCCCGAAGAAACCTGATACCATATTTGTTCCTTCCATTTTCCACATAGCGTTCAAAATCCTTTCCCTGCGCTCTCATATCCATGTAGTAAATGTCAATTTCTTCCACTTCCGGCAGGTGTTCCCTTGTAATCTGGGCTTCTTTCACCGCATACATGCAGCAGACTGCAGAACAGTAATCCGCATTGCACTTATGATCCCTGGATCCAACACACTGCAAAAAAGCGATTCTTTTCGGTATTCTCCTGTCACCGGGTCTTGCTACATGTCCGCCAAAAGGACCGGACGCTGACAGAATACGCTCATATTCAAGAGCCGTTACCACTTCCTCGTACTTATTATAATTCAACGTCGCCGGAATCTGTTCCGAAATCTTATATCCCGGACAGAGAATTGCAGCGCTGACAGGGAGCCTCAGAATGCATTCCTTCATATCATACTGAATGGCTCCTGCCTGACATGCCTTTTCACATCTTCTGCATTTCACACAGGCGGTGTCATCAATGCTTACTTTGTTTGGAACAGCCTGTGCGAATGGTTTATAGATTGCTTTGCGTTCACTCAGCCCCTGATCAAATTCATTTTTTCTTTTTACCGGACATGCTTCAATGCATGCGCCGCAGCCTGTACATTTGTCCTCATCCACATAACGCGGGCGCTTGCGTATGACAGCTGTCAATTCCGGAGCTTCCCCTTCCAGTCCAATGACATCACTCAGTGTAAATGTACAAACCAGAGGGTGATTGTAAGTATCTGTCACCTTTGGAGCCAGAATGCATGCAGAACAGTCATTCGTAGGGAACGTCTTATCCAGCTGAGCCATACGTCCTCCGATGGAAGGACTTTTTTCAACCAGATAGACCGGAATCCCCATCTCCGCAAGATCATAAGCCGCCTGTATTCCACCGATGCCTCCGCCGACAACCAGTACCGGTTTTTTCCATTTCGCGCTCATTCATTATCGTCCTTTCCCGTGATACCTGCTTCCTGCAGCAATTCCTGTATCTTTTCTAAATGCTTACGTCTGATATCTATATCCATTTCATCCACCTTTGCCGGCAATTCCCGGGGAACGATCCCTTTCTGCGCGGCATATTCCCGCAATGCTCCAATCACATCTGCGGGTCTGGCATCCTGAGGACATCTTGCCACACAAGCCTGGCACTGGATACATTTCCAGATACTGTCGCTTTCCAGCAGCGCCGTATCTCCCAAAAGAGTCTGACGCATGATATTTCTGGGGCTGAATGTATCATCCAGTTCCGCAATGGGACACCCCGCGCTGCAAGTTCCGCACAGAAAGCAGCAGGTAAGCTGATCCGCTCCCGGGATCTCCCGAATCTTATCTTTAAACGTCAAATCACATTTCATCTTCTACACCTCCGGTCTCGGCAGATAACCACTACGCTTCACAAGATGCGGAACGACGTCTTCCCAGTTAACTGCCATGATATGAATACCGCTTACGCCCTCCACCTGGCGAATCTGCGCCATCAGCTCGGATGCCAGGGCGATGCCCTCCTCCTGAACCTTTGTCTGCACCAGCTTTTTGGTTTCATCCGCATCCAGCCTCAGATCCTTTGCCTCCACCTTAGCCTGTTCGTCCGCTTGCTTCATACGAAGGATCATTTTTTCCGGAATGATCATTCCCGGAACCTGTGCGGTCATTTCGATCGATTTTGCGGTTTTATTTGCCATAATACCCGCCTGAATAAACGCTCTCTCATGCAGTCCTTTCATGCGAACGCCCTTCATAAATTCCGCAAACCGATCCACATCATAAATAGTCTGTGTCTGAATAAATTCCGCACCGGCATCTATTTTCTTTTTCAGTCTTATCAATTGAAGTTCCATAGGATCAGCAAAGGGATTTGCAGTGGCGCCCACAAAAAATCTGGGCGGTACCTTTATCGGCTTTCCACTGAGAAATACGCCTTCTTTTTTCATATCCGCAACCGTTTTTACCAGTTGGATAGAATCAATATCGTACACATTTTTTGCTCCCGGATCATTTCCGAAGGTCTGATGATCTCCGGACAGACACAGCACATTCCGGATTCCCAACGCCCATGCTCCAAGCAGATCACTCTGCATACCAATGCGGTTTCTGTCCCTGCAGGTCATCTGCATCACGGGCTCGACACCGCTTTCCTTTACCAGAACACTGGCTGCAATGGATGACATACGCACAATGGCGGTCTGATTATCTGTTATATTTGCAGCATCCACATATCCTTTCATACCGGAAGCTTTTTTCTGTACCAGCGCCGCATTTGCACTCATAGGAGGACCGATCTCACCTGTAATAGAAAAATGACCCGCCTCAAGCAGTCTCTGTAATCTGCTTTTTTCCGTGTTGTCTACATTACTCATCTGCTTCCACCTCCAGATTCAGATCTGTGCGGCGGACGCTTCGCGGTCCCCCGTCTCTGCTGGTCTGCCAGCTTCTCACCGGCATAATCTGTGTAAGATAATCCAGCTTATTCTGCTTCTTTAAACGGTCGTAAATCAGCTGCCATGCACAGTCCGTATCTTCATTTACTTCACATACTCCTGTCTGACTGCCTCCGCATGGTCCATTGAAATTACTCTTAGAGCAGCGCGCTACCGGACAGATTCCTCCTGTCAGCGCCAGCAGACAATTTCCGCATCCCTGACACATTTCCGTCCAATATCCCACATCTCTGTTTACCCCGTAAAAAAGAGTATTCAGTCCTGGTAAAACGGGCGTTTCCTGCCAACGCTCCGCCATAAACTGCACCCCGCAGCCGCACGCCATGGATAGTATCGCATCATATTCATGGATCCGTTCATCCAGCGTCTCTATAAATTCTGTATCACACTGACGTTCCAGAGTAACCACATCGCATGTATGACCTACCAATGAAAGCTTTTCCGCCATTGCCTTTGCCTCATTTTCTCCTCCTGCAAGGCAGACCGTGACACATGTGCCGCACCCCGCCACCAGAATTTTATGGTAGGCAGAAAGACTTTCCGTGATTTCCTGCAGGTCTTTTTGCTGTGCTATGATCATATCCTGTTTTCCCCCTTTTCAAATGCTTCTGTATGAAGCAGAGCTTTAGCCGCTTCCCGAATCTGCTCCGGCGCTGAAGCTGACGCCTGTACGATTCCAATCCGTTCCGGATCCATTCCGAGAAGTTCCAGTGTTTTTTCAGCGCGTTTCACCTGAAGCTCACATCTTGAATTACCGTCAAAGTGCATACACGCGGATTTTACGCATACGGCGATCAGAACATATTTATACTTTCTGATGCCGCGAAGTATCATCTCTTCCCGTATCTCCCCGCCGCACTCCACTATATCCGCATCCACAGGCAGATCCTTTAATGCCTGTTCAGCAGCTATCCCCGCAGAGTTTGCACAGCAAAGCACCAGCAGCTCTGCCTGTTCATTCCGGATGATCTGTCTGTTCGCCTCATCCATCTCCTGTTCGCCTTCATGGCTTTCCTCCGCTGCTTTTTGCAGGCTTATCGCTCCAGCCGGACATATAGCCGTACACATGCCGCAGCCTGTGCACAAAAAAGGTCTCATAGCCATGGCATGCTTTTCTCCGTCCGGATTCGGGGCTGCATGCGGGCAGATTCGATAACAGGTATAACAAAAAGCACATTTCTCCGCGTCGACAACTGCTGTCTGCTCCTGATTTTCCTGTTCCAGCTCCCTGCATACGCGGATGATATCCTGCAGCGCCTGCTTATCCTTCACTGCCAGCATACCATCCTCCAGTATCCATACATTTCTTCTTCCGGTAAATCCCTCCGGCAAAAACCATTTCACTCCGTTTGTCTTATGTTCTCCACAGGATGGCAGCCTTCTTTGTCTGGAAAATGCCTTGACACCGTCCTTCTCTGCCCCGTCTGCAACTGAGATGAGAACAGGTGCATCCACGACGATCTCCCGGGAGTTTTCCCAAAATGTCACAACCGGAATCTTATTTTCCTTGTCAACTGTAACCTGATCATACTTTACAAACAAAACCCCCCGTTCTCTTGCCATGCGGTACAGCGCCTCCAGTTCTCCAACGCCGCAGCGCATTCCGGTAGATGCGATCAGCACCGGAACCGGTCTTTTCTGATTGCGCAGTTCAATGGCAAGCCGGAGAACCATTTTGATCAGATGCGCGTCCGCCTCTTTCTCCTGATCCAGTAAAAACAGAACCGGTACGTCCGGCTGCCTGAGTTCCTTTCTTTTTTCCGTCAGCACATGTTTCGCATAATCCGCATCTGACAAAAACGGATCCACACTGCTTCCTGTAAAATATACGACCGGCTGAGCATCATCCAATGCGGAAACTGCAGAAGGCTGTACCCAGTCAACATCCAGTCCGTTGTCTTTGAATATCCGTTCCGCCTCACCGGCATATACACTTTCGCCCGTCAATACAAGCCTCATTGCGCCACCGCCTTTCTGCATGCGATCAATCTGGATGCCTTTCCTCTTGCATCTGAAATTGTATCTGCAATGGACATCGGACCTGTCAAGGATCCTGCCATCCAGATACCGGTCTGTTCCGAAGGCATCGTCTCTTCCAGAAATCCGTCTTCTCTCACGCCGCAATGGGTCAACTCCGCCAGAACCTCATTATCCGCGCCCGGGTGTATACCGCCCATGAGCACACAGAGGTCCACTTCTTTTCCATGCACGCCTCCCGCGTCCTCCCAGCATACAAGAGTACCTGATTCTCCACACTTAATACGGTTCGGGCGGCATCTGATCATTTCAAATCCGCACTCTGTCATTTCAGCCAGATAATTTCCGGATTTCACGCTCTGCAAATCCATGAAAAACATGGTAATCTCCATATTCGGATACATATGCTTCAGAGCTTTTGCACTGCGCGTTGCGTATCCGCAGCACACCTTCGAACACCATGGCGTCCCGTGGGCGGGATTTCTGGAGCCAAAGCAAAATACAAATCCGATCCGTTCCGGCGGATCTGTAAAAATACCCCGTTCGGTCCTGCGTTTCAACAACTGCTCCAGTTGTGCACCGTACATGACATTTGCTCCGGCCTGTATTCTGAAATTCTCGCTGTTTTTCTCCTGTATATGGGAAAACCCTGACGCAAGAAATACATCTCCCACCGTAACGGTCTCCATTTCCTGTCCCTGTTCCAGCACTGCTTCGAATTCAGAACGTTTGCCCGTCAGTTCACGCAATACGGTGTTGGTCCGAACGTCTATATTACTCTCATCCCTCACTTTTTTCCCCAGATCTGAGGTCAGACAGACGCCGCACTGGGTACATTTCTCTGCGGCTTTACATCCGTAATCCGCCGTCTTTCCTCCAAGTTTAGAGCTTTTTTCGATCAAAAGTACCGGAAACCCGGCCTTTACCAAAGAAAGAGCGGCAGTACATCCCGCCGCTCCTCCCCCGATCACTAGTATTTTTTCCATGTTTTCACCTTATTTCTTTTTCTGAACGCCAAACAGATCAGAACGATATGCATCCAGATAATCCAGGCAAAATTCGTCAATCTCCATCAAAGCCTCTGTCGCGTAAAGCGAACCGAGCATATCCCGGTTTGTCGGATCCATAATGGCGCTGTCCATTCCGGCATACATAGCAAGAATCAGGAACGCCTGATTGATCGTTTTTCTGGATGGCAGACCAAAGGATATGTTGGACAGACCGCTTGTCACATGAATATCCGGATACTGCTTTTTCACACGTCTTGTCACTTCCGCAAAATTCGTAAATGATTCGGAATTTGTACCCAGACTGATCACAAGCGGATCAATATGTAAACGGGATGGAGCAATTCCATACTTCTTCGCCTTTTCCATGATCTGTTCAAAAATTTCCATTCTCTCTTCCACACTGTCCGGAATACCGCCATCTCCGCAAAGCAACGCTACACATTCCCACTTTGTATCTGCAATTACAGGGAACACAATATCGATCTTGTCTCCCTCCATGGATACGGAATTGATCAATCCCGGTTTATTGCAATACGGAATTGCATTCACCAGAGAATGTGCATTCGGACTGTCGATACAGATTTTCGCATCAGATACCTCCTGAACCAGACCGATCAGCCATCTCAGAACCTCGATGTCTCCCTCGACCACAGAAGAACAAACGTCAATATATTCCGCTCCTCCTGCTGTCTGTCTGGCTGCAAGATCCCTGATCCAGTCTGCATTTTTTTCCTCAATAGCTTTTGCTACAGACGGAATGGCACCGTTAATTTTTTCTCCGATAATAATCATTGTAAATACCCCTTTCTATCTGTTCCTGATATTATTTATCATAACGTTTTTTCTCATGTGAGTATTTTAATAT
>CAYRZL010000027.1:0-28312 GCA_964428795.1 uncultured Lachnospiraceae bacterium
CCCAATTTGCTATCAGAGGTCTGACACGCTACCCACTATCATGCCAGAAGCCTCATTTATAGTAGCTATTATTCTGGCACGGATATATGGCGATTTTCAGGCATATAGGCAAAATACAGAAACAATGGTAATAATGTCTGTGTTATGTAAAATACTGTATTATTTGTTTTTACAATTTGCTGCAAAAATATTTTCACGAAGCAATAAGGAGAAGTACAAATCAAGTAGATTAATTGTTTTTTTATGTCTGATTCCGGCAATTTCTATTTTTGTCACAGCAGTATTCTTGATAATTGGATTTGAAAATGCTATTCCAGATAAACTAATATGTCTGGTGATTGGAGCCGGGGTAATGATGCTGGCAATGAACGTGGTAGTATTTCAGGTTTATTTCTATGGTCAAAAGCTTAATATACAATTTACCAGTGCGCAACTGCAGCTCCAAAAGGAACATGAGGATACAAAATATTATCAGTTGATGGCAGAACAGAGTGAAAATCAGAAAATTTTATTGCATGATATTAAGAAGCATTTGTACACGATTGCGGATTTGTTGGACGAAAAAAGTAATGCAGATGCAAAAGGATATATAGAGACACTGATAAATTCGAAATCTTTGAATCATGAGATTCGTTTGTGCACGAACCCTACTCTGAATTTGATTTTGTCCAGATATATGGAAGTGTGTAAAAAGGAACATGTAATCTTTGATATTGATGTATATGGAGATTGTCTGGATTTTATTCAGATTGGGGATATGTCCGCCTTATTTGGAAATTTGCTTGATAATGCGCTGGAGGCTGCGAGAGGAACACAAGATGCATTTATAGAGGTGAGGGTAAAGAAAAGTGGAGAAGGGCAGACATTAATTTCGGTGATTAATTCCTGTAGAGAGATACCTGTAAAAACATCGGATGGTCAGTTTGTTTCTAACAAACAAGATTCCGAATATCATGGGTATGGGACAAAGAGTATTCGAAAAGTGGTGAAAAAATATGGGGGAGAAGAGGTGGCTTATTACAGGGAGGATGACCATACGTTTCATGTGGGAATCAATTTTACGAAAAGAAGTTAAATATATCAGAATGAAATAAGTGTGAAATACAACTCATGCGGAAACTGCTTGAGCTGTATTTTTTTAGACCGGGAAGGATTTTCCGAGTACCAAAAAGTGGCAATATATGTCGTTTCGGTTTCGCTGTATTGTAATAATTTTTTTGAGAAATAAAATAAAGTTACTGAAATGCATGCAGTTCAAGTAAGGAAAAGTATTACAAGAGAAAAGGAGGAACTAAAATAATGAGAGTAAAAAGTTTTTTGGCTGCACTAGCGATAGCAGCAATGGCAATCTCACCAATGGCTGGGGTGCAGGCAACATCGGTTCCGTTTTCAAATTATTCTTTTACGACGGTTGCTAATTCGGAATCTTATAGGGCTGTAGTATCCCGTACAAAACCGGATGCAGAACAAAGATGGTATCTAACAATGACAAAACTGTCGAGGACATTTAGCAGTACTTCTGAGACACCGATAGCAGTATCAGCCAAAAATTCTACTCAGGCAAAAGAATCAGCGCCCCTGTATCTGAAGAGCGGATCTCAGAGTAAAGCGTATGGTTCTGATAAGGGGATTGGAAAAGGAACAAGATGTACACTTTATGTATCGGGAAATGATAACGCCAAGTCGAGTTATTCGGTTACAATATCCGGAAGATATTCTTCCTGAGTTTTTCTATGCCGGAATCAATTTTTTGATTCCGGCATGATATATGAGAACGATTTTATGGAAGATTTTGAAAAGTGAGGAAGAAAAATGCTTAAAAAGAGGAAATTGTATATTGCCGGTTTTGCTGGCATTGTTGTTATTCTTGCGTGTATCATGTGGCATAGGGCACACATGTCGTATTCATTTTACGATAAAGTACATTCAAATCAAAAAGAAATACCTGAGAATGGTTTGATAGCTGAGTCAAAGGTTTTCCCGGATACTTATACGGAAAAAATAACGGATAGATTTACGTTTGAAGCAGAGATTATAACCGGAGAGAATTTTAATTCGAATCAGATATATGATGCAATGGCTGTATATGATTTTCCGGATCATCAAAAATGGTCAGACATTATGTTATTAGAGCCTATTGAAAATTATGATTGCAGTGAGGTAGAAACAAGCAGTGTGCATAATGTCAAAGGGATTTCTTACAGTTGGAATAATGAAAACGTCGATTATCTTCTGTTGGATGTAGAAAGTATGTTTTATTGGAAGCAGCCGCAAATGAATTGTATGAGTGGATTATTTCATCTGACAACTTATGATCCTTGTTATAATATGAATGTGTGGAACAATGAAAGATCTTTGGAAAACTTTAGCAGAGAAGCGGCGTGGGAAGTCGCTTTGCAGAAACTAGAACTAACAGGAATGGATACAAGCTCTCTCACTTATGATTTCTTTCTCACCATGCGGAAAGATACCCTTCAGGAGCAGCAGGATTGGCTAAGAGAAAACAATGCTATAGAAGAGGATGATCTGATGCTTGAATGGACAGAAGCAGACGAGGGATATTTTTTTTGGTGTTATCAGACCGTCAATGGTTTAATGATATATCCGGGGGTATCTGCTCTAGATTATGGTCAGATTGAGTTGTTACCGGATATTTGTGTGACTCGGAGCGGTATTTATGAGGTGAATTTCCCGGTATTGTATGAGGTGCAGCTATCAGACAGGGTGATAGAATTATGTGATTTTGATGTTATTGTGGATACATTGACAAATCAGTATAAACATTTTATGACGGATTATACGTTGACGGTGATGCACTGCAGACTGGTGGAATATCCGATTTCAACTGGAAGCGAACAGTTTCAGCTGATTCCAGTATGGCTATGTATTACGGAAGAGGATTTGGGAGAAGATGCTGCAAATACACAAAAATATGTGGTGGCTGTAAATGCGGTGACCGGTGAAGTGATGACGGAATTGGAGGATTAGATGTAGATGAGACTGGGATTTATGAAAACAGAGTGGTATCGGCTGCTGGTGAGCAGATCCTTCTGGATTTCATCTCTGGCAGTTTGTGGGGTGCTTTTTTGCGTGAATCTGATATCGCCGGTTACGGAGGATGTGGTTTCACAATATTTTCTGCTTAAATATAAAACTCTTTTTATCGCTGTATTTGTTTTCAGTAATACTGCATATGCAAACAGTATGTGGGAGGATGAAGAACATAAATACAGTCAGAGTATGATTATAAGAGGAAACGTTGGGAAATATGTATGGACAAAGGTTTGTGTTTGCTTTTTTTCCGGAATGTTTTCGCTGATGATGGGACAAATGTTATATTTTTTCCTGAGTTTGTTCAGACTGCCGCTACTATATCTGGGAGATGATCAATCTCTTTCTTTGGCGGACAGCACCTGTTTTGAAGTTGTATTGACCAGTCAAAAGCCATTATTGTATTTGTTTCTCTGTGCAGTATGGCTGGGATTGTTAGGCGGTGTCATGGCGTTGATTTCCATGTGGCTGACACTGATTGCAAAAAACCGCATGTTTTCTATTTGTATACCTTTGGCAGGCTACTATTTTCTGATTACATATATTGGAAGAATCGGAGGGGATCTGCCTATGTTTAATTTGCATGGGATTTTCTTTGATGTAAACCGAGTCTTTGAAAGCACAGGTCTGAGTATCGCATACGAATTAGGGCTTGTATTTTTGTTTTGTATCATATTTGGAAAGCTGATAGAAGGACACGTCAGATGGTACATGGGAGGAAGAATAGCATGATCAAATCGAATGTTTCTAATTTGCTGGTGCGGTTAAAATCATTGCGCTTTGTGACACTTCTGGTTATCTGGGCGCTGATCATTGATGATTTTCTGATATTATATCGATCTTTTATGACAGGAGTGGGATTGCGTGACAGCTTTGTAATACTTCCCTTTTTGCAGACGAATGATTATTTTATGAAGGTGATCCGTTTGGCGTCCTTATGCTTTTTTTCAAACGCACCGTTTATGGATAGAAGCGAGATGTATATATTACAGCGTTTGGGGAAAATAAGATGGGGATGGCGTAATCTTACCTATCTGTTTGCAGGCAGCGTTATTCTCACTGTTTGCCTGAATGTACTGACTATATTGTTAAATCTGCCGGCAGAAAGTCTGAGTGGGGAATGGGGCGAGGCACTGCGAACGCTGGCAGTAAATAGTGAGGCGATTGGCGGAAGTATAATCGTGGATTCTGCTATTTTAAATCAATTTTCACCGGTACAGTTGTTTTCCATCCAGTTTTTAGTGGACATGATAGCTTTTTATCTTCTGGGTTTGCTGCTTTATGTGTTGAGTTTGTTTGTGAACAGAGTGATAGCATATATTATTGTGATAGCAGTCTTGTTTTTGCCGAGCGTTGTAGGATGGGTGAATTTTGCAGGAGTATATTTTTCTCCATTTTCATGGATCGATATGGGAAACTGGCGTATCGGGTATGATTTATCTAAACCGGATTTTGTATATATGTTTGTCGGATATATATTGCTGTGTATGGTATTGATGGTGATTGGACAGTATCGCATCAAAAGAATTGACTGGGAAAATCAGGAGGGATAGAGGATGTCAGTTGTGATACAGGTAGATGGGATCAGCAAAAAATTTAAGAATAAAGAGGTTTTGAAAAACGTTTCACTGACCTGTGAGCGTGGAAAGATATATGGAATTGTAGGATATAATGGATCCGGAAAATCGGTATTGTTTAAGTGCATCTGCGGTTTTTACCATGTGGATGAGGGGCACATCTATGTTCGGCAAAAAGAGATCGGTAAGGATGTAAGCATGATTGAAAATGCGGGAATTATTATAGAAGAACCGGCATTTTTAAAGTCGTACAGTGGGTTAAAAAATCTGGAATTTTTGTATGGACTGAATCACAAGCTGGATAGAACATATTTAAAACAGGTGATGATAAATGTGGGTTTAGTTTCAGAAGAGCATAAATCGGTTGGGAAATATTCACTTGGTATGAAGCAGCGATTGGCGATTGCGCAGGCAACGATGGAAGGTCAGGATATTCTGATTTTAGATGAGCCAATGAATGGTTTGGATAAAGAAGGAATGGAGCAAATGCGGACCCTGTTTCTAAAGATGAAAGAGGAAGGAAAAGTGCTGTTGTTTGCTAGTCATAACAGAGAAGATATTCGTGCGCTTTGCGATGAGGTATATGAGATGGAGCGTGGAGAGCTAAAGCGTATTTGAGTATGTAAAAGGGGAAGAGGAAGGGGATGTCGGTTAATACCAATTTTTAGCCTATGACATCCCCAAAAAAGAAAATCCTGTGAAAGAATCAGTATAAAAAAGCAAACAAACGAATTGCCTTGTTAAATTAGTTTTTTAGTGAATATATGTGGGTGCATTTGGCACCCACATATAGCCAGGTAAGATTATGAAACAAAAAAGAATTATAATGACAGGAATATGCATGTTGATACTAGTCAGTTGCAGTTGCAGTTATAAAGAAATAGAAGATAACGCTCGAAATAAGCTCAATGCTGCTATAGAAGCAAAGAAACAATCAGGAAACCTGGAAGGACAGGATGAAGGATCGACGGTTGAGAGAACAACAGAAGGGATTAAATTTGAATTAGAGTCAGAAAATGTGGGAGAAGGCGGAGGGCACATGAATTATATCATAACAGATGCAAGATATTATCCGTCTGTTGAGGCGGCCGGAATCGAAAAAGATGAACTGGCGTCGGAATATGTTTATACAGATTGGATAGAAAGCGACCGCCCATTTTCCTTTATTGTATTAAATGTGATAATAGAAAATATCGATGCTCCGGGGAGTCCAGAGGACGGTCATTTTAATGTGGCAAGCTTATATCTTATGGATAGTACGGATGAAGATGGCATGGCAACGAGTCCGGATGAAGAAGTATTTTTTGGTTCGCAATACCAGTCGATTCACGGAACAGGAGAAACCGATTATTATCATGTTCAGGTGGAGATGGGGGAAAAGATAGAACTGGAAATGGGATATTTTGTTCCGGCTGATAATTTGGAAGAAGCAAGGAAGTATTATAGTGGAATTGAAAATCTGAAGATTTTAGCATCTATTCGTGACCAGGTGTCAGAGGCGGAGATTATAAAGTATATAAAGATGGTGGGACTGGATCCGGCAGATAAGAAAAAATATCGCAAGTATTCATTGGGAATGAAACAACGATTGGGGATTGCAGCGGCAATTATGGAAAAACCGGAGATATTGATTTTAGATGAACCAATAAATGCATTAGATAAATCGGGTGTACAAATAATAAGAGATATTATTATTCAGGAAAAGAAGCGGGGAGCTTTGATTTTACTCAGTTGTCATGACAGTGAATTTTTAAAAAGTGTTTCGGATGAACTGTTTCATATGGAAGCAGGTGTTCTTTCAAAAAAGGAGGGAACAGATGTATGATGCGGGTAATGAAAAGGATAACAGCTATTGTATTTATTTTGTGTGTGATTGTAATTGGCATGCGGATATATTATGTAAATAAGGGATATTCTGATGTGCCGGAACAAATATATGCATTGGGAGAAGAAGTACCATATGAAAAGGACCTTATATATACGGATAGTATGGAAGGGTATTCTCTGACAGTATTATCTGCAAAAGTAAAAACAACAGAAGAATTTCTGGAAGAGTACGGAGAAGGTGAGTTGCAAATACCGGAAAGTGAATATACACCTAAAGTTTATGATCTCGCAGTTAAAATAAAAAATAAAAATAATCAGACCACAGGGATACAATTGTGGGAGTTGAAATTGCAGAGCAATGCTGCATATGGCGCATATAGCAGTGTCTATAGCGAGATAGCAAATTCGGAAAAGGGCTATACAGACACAGCAATAGCTCTTCGACCAGGAACGGAAATTCAAATGCATCTCGTTTTTATTTTGCCTGAACAGACATATTCAAAAAGAGCGTATGCTGACGTGGAAGGATTGAATATGAAGCTTGTAATGACATTATATCCAATAAAAAAAATGATTTGTCTCCAGTGATGGAGGTGGTAGTATTTGTGAAAAACAATTAAGGGAAAAAGAATAGGAAGAGAAAACTGCTGTATTCATTGATATGGCGGTTTTTTTGCATTTGTGGTCTAATGAGACATTATCATTTTTGGCTTATAAGTAAAAACGTAATAAAGGTTTGGGGGGTTGTCGCAGGGACAAAAAAAGACTATAATACAAATATCTATGTGAAAGAAGCAAAAAAGGCAGGTGATCGATATGTTGAAGATATACAGAACTGACGACCAGATCTTACATGAAGAGGAAGATTTTATCGAAGGTACCTGGATCTATATGACAAACCCGACCATGGAGGAGACTCAGAGTGTCGCGGAAACCTTTGACATTGACGTATCGGACATCCGTGCCCCTCTGGATGAGGAGGAAAGTTCCCGTGTGGATCTGGAGGATGGCTATACATTGATCCTGGTGGATATTCCAACCACAGAGATGTTTCATGATACAAAGACATATACGACCATCCCGCTGGGCATTATTCTGACGCAGATGAATATCATCACTGTATGTACGGAGGAAACTCCGATTTTGCAGTATTTTATCAACCGCAGAGTGCGTGATTTCAGTACAAAGAAAAAACTGCGTTTTGTATATCAGATTTTGTATCGCGCCACAGCACTGTATCAGACAGATCTGCGGATTATCGACAAAAAAAGAACCGAGATTGAGGAGCAGATCGGGGATAAAGTGGATAATGTAGACTTCTATTCTCTTCACAGTCTGGAATCCACGCTGGTATACTTTGCCACATCTCTTCGGGCAAATGGCGTGGTATTGGATCGTTTGTCGCGTTACAAACGTCTCGAACAGTATGAGGAGGACAAAGAGCTGCTGGAAGATATCATTGTGGAGAACAAACAGGCTATTGAGATGACCATGATTTATCGAGATATTATTACCGGTACCAGAGAGCTGATGTCCACGGTGATCAATCATCGTTTGAATAACGTCATGAAATACCTGACGTCCATCACGCTGGTCATGGCTATTCCGACGGTTATTTCCGGTTTGTATGGCATGAATGTGAATGCGGGCGGTATGCCGCTGGCAAATATGAAAAATGGTTTTGGACTGATCTGCCTGATCATTTTGGCGATCTGCGTCATTACTCTTATTATTCTTCGTAAAAAGCGGATGATGTAAAAAGCAAATGGTGTAGAAAAGGGAGGATTCCTATGGAAAGACGGGATAAAGTGAATTATTATCTGGATCTGGCAGAGGTGGTTTCCAAGCGTGGCACCTGTCTGAGAAAACTGTACGGTGCGGTGATCGTAAAGCATGATGAGGTGATTTCCACGGGATATGTGGGAGCGCCCAGAGGACGCAAGAACTGCTCGGATTTAAAAAGCTGTATCCGTGTACAGATGAACATACCTCGCGGAGAACGCTATGAGATGTGCAGAAGCGTCCATGCGGAAGCGAATGCCATAATCAGCGCACCAAGAGATAAAATGATCGGGAGCACCCTGTATCTGTGCGGGATTGAGGTGGCTACCGGGGGATATGTAAAAAATTCCTGCTGCTGTTCCATGTGCAAGCGCATGGTGATGAATGCGGGGATTGAAAAAGTAGTGATCAGAGACGACGAAATGAACTATCGCATCATCGATGTGAAAGACTGGATCGAGGATGATGATACTTTGAATGGTACATTTGGCTATTAAGTAGGGTTATGTCTGAACAAAAAACAAAGCATGTTTATATTATAGATTATTTAAAAGCGGTCAGCATTATTATGGTGATCATTACCCATTACAACTGGCAGGATAAGACAACACCGTTTTTTACGCTGTTGATTGCCATGGCGGTACCGATCTTCATGTTGCTGACCAGTTACAATTTTACCATGTCTTTTGAACGCAGGACTTCGGGAAAAATCGGGGAATTGTATGATGGAGCCACTTTGCTGCCGCGGCTGGTGCGGTTTGTGGTTCCGTATGCATTGATCTATGCTGCTGAGGTGATTCTTTGGAGAAGCAGGGGAAAAGTATATACAGTAAAAGAGTTGTTCCTGAATTTTGCAGAGGGTGGATTTGGCCCAGGCAGTTATTATTTTCCAATACTGATCCAATTACTGTTTGTCTTTCCGCTGCTTTATCTTTTGATACGAAAATTTTCATGGAAGGGTGTCATAGCTGTGGCGGCATTGAATTTTGGCTACGAGCTGCTGGTGAAGCTTAGCGGAATGCCAAAAACGACCTATCGCCTGCTGCTGTTCCGGTATTTGCTGTATCTGGGATTTGGCTGTTATATGTTTTTCCATTTGCGGGAGGAAAATAACAAAGAGGGAGAGCACAAATATCCGATAAAAAGGTGGGTGTTGGCCGTACTTTTTGCATTTGGTTTGTGGTTCTTATTGTATATGTACTATCCGGGGTATCATGCGTCGTCGATGCATATTATGCGGTATTGGACAAAAACAGCTATGCCTGTGGCATGTTATATATTCCCGCTGATATTTTTGCTGATGAAATATGGTCAAAACTGGAAGATGAGGGGGCTGCATGTTTTCTTTTCGGAAATCGGAAAGGCGTCCTACCATATTTTTCTGGTGCAGATGCTGTACTTTAAATTTTTTGATGATATTATGTTTCCGGCTACGCCGGCAGTTCCGGTGGCGCTTGGAAATGTAGCGGTAAGCCTGCTGCTTGGTTATGGGTATTATCGGGTGGAAAATTTTTATATCAGCGGCAAATTACTGCCTTTGGTAAAGAAGGATACTACCGGGCAGACTGTGAAACGCCGGGTTGTGTGAAAAAATATAAAGTATTTGGAGGAAAACCATGACGAGAGAAGAATTGATGGCTCATATCAGAGAAAAACATGCGGCAGGATATAACTGCTGTCAGATCGTGGCAGATTATTTTGCAGATGCAGTGGAGTTGGATCAGGATACAGCATATAAAATTGCAGAAGGATTTGCAGCAGGTATGGGACGTATGGAAGGCGTCTGCGGAGCTGTGGTCGGGGCAGTAATGATCACAGGTTTGAAAAACAGCAGGGGAACGGATTTTTCAAAGAATCCTACGACTGGACAGACACTTCAGCTCGTTCAGCAGATCATTACAAAATTCAAGGAGCGCAATGAAATGTTGATCTGTAAGGAGTTGAGGGAGAGAGCGGGTATGAGTGCTCCATGTGATGATAAAATAGCGGATGCCATTGAGGTGGCAAGTGAAGTGCTCGGATTGTAGTCCGGGCACGATTGTTGTCCAAATAAAAGAAAATCAGAAAAAGGAGATAAAGAGTCTGATAATTTAAAGGAATTTTGAAAAGAATCAAAAATAAGCGAAAAAATAATTAAAAAATTTAAAAATAAGGCTTGACAAAACAGAAATGATAGAATATAATGAGTACAACAAAAGAAAAGAAACGAAGTAAACAAACAGAGGAAGTTTATTCCAGGAGAGAGAAGAAAAGGATTACATTCGAATCTTAGAAAACAGGAGGACGGTCCAATGGCATAGTAATTTTAATTCCTTTAGATCACTTTAGAAGTGTTTATTATAGATAGAAACTTTTAAGGGGTTGGTTAAAATGAAAGGCAGAGACCCATAGCACATTGAAAACAAAATCTGAGAAAGCGAGGTTAATAAAGTGAAGCTTAAATTTAACAGTTAAGAGAGCCATTCGAGATAAATGATCGGATGGCTCTTCTTTCGTTGCCAAGTATGTGAAAGGAAACTACGGCGGAGGTTTTTCGCAGAAAAATCTTCCTTTTATGAAAAATGGAAAATACGCTCATAATTTCTAAAAAATAAGCGATACTATTATCAGGTTAAGAACAAATATTAACAGTAAAGTACTAATCATAGAAGGAGGAAAAGAGCAGTTGAAGGCAACAGGAATTGTGAGACGAATAGATGATTTAGGAAGAGTTGTGGTGCCGAAAGAAATACGACGCACTTTAAGAATACGAGAAGGGGATCCACTGGAAATTTTTACTGATCGGGAAGGTGAGATTATATTAAAAAAATATTCACCTATTGGAGAGCTGAGTCAGTTTGCCGGACAGTATGCAGAGACACTGGCACAGACCGCAGGATGTCTGGTCTGCATCACGGACAGGGATCATGTGATTGCGGCAGCCGGACAGGGAAAAAAGGAATTTTTAGGGAAACCGCTCAGTGAGCAGATGAGCAATCTGATTGAAAACCGCATCAATCAGGTGACAGATGCTTCCGGAAAGAATTTTGTGAAAGTGACAGCGGATGATGCCGGAAATTATGTGTCTCAGGCAATCAGTATCATATTATCCCAGGGAGATGCCATCGGCGCGGTGATTCTTTGTGATAAGGGAGATAATACAAAGATGGGAGAGACGGAAAGAAAGCTGGCAGCGGCAGCAGCCGGGTTTTTAGGTAAGCAAATGGAGGACTGAAAAGTCCTCCATTTTCTATAAAATGCTTAACGCTGCCATATGTCCGGCACGAACAGCATCCCCCAGCTTGCCGACCTTTTCACAATCACCGATGGCTTTTACCGGAATATTTCCTGCCATAGCTGTGATCTCATTCAGAATATCGGTATTTGCTTTCATACCCATGGAGAAGATCATCGTATCGGCAGGAACAAAGATTTCTTTGCCATCCTGTTCTACGCGTACACCATCATCCTCGAAAGAAAGGCATCTGGTGTTCAGCATCTGTTTGATATTTCTGTTGTCCATCTCATCCAGCAGAGCATTGCGGTAGTAACCGAAGGTTTCAAAAGCCATCATATGAAGCATTTCAATGACAGTCACATCATGACCGTGGCTTGCCAGATGCAGACCCACTTCGCAGCCGACCAGACCGCCGCCCGCCAATACGACTTTTTTGCCGATCTTATCCATATTGTGATAAGCATCGAGGGCGGTCATGGCTTTTTCGATACCCGGAATCGGTGGAATTGCAGGCTTGGAGCCTACTGCCGCCAGAATGATATCCGGTTCCAGCTCATCTATGAGCGCTTTGGAACATGCGGTGTTCATGCGGATGTCGGCGCCGCTTTCTTTCGCTTCACGGATGAGCAGATTCTTGAAGTTTCTCAAATCCACTTTATCTTCATCGTTGTCTGTGAAATTTATCAGACCGCCTAAAACATCTGTTTTTTCCAGCAGAGTCACTTTATGTCCCTGGGCAGCTGCGGTGATCGTAGCCTGCAGACCGCCCACGCCGCCGCCTACGATCAACACGTTGCGGCTTCCGGCTGGTTTTGGCATCCGGTCAGGGTAAAAGTCAAATCCGGTGTTCGGGTTAATGGCGCATCTTCCCATGGATGCAGGACTGTAGATTTTTGCCACTTCCTCCGGAGATAGTCCCTTTTCCCAGAGCGGCACATCGGTCTTATGCTCGCAAAAACCGGGGTAGCACTGGAAACAGCGCACACAGCGGCGGATATAATCTTCTCTGCCTTCCATGATTTTGTTTGGAAATTCGGGGTCGGCAAATCCCTGTCGTCCGAACTCGATGAAGTCTGCCTTTCCCTCGCGGAGTACTTCTTCTGCCTGCTCAGGAGAGTTAAAGCCGCCGATGACAGATACATAGGACTTCTTTACCGCGGCTTTGACTTTTGCCGCAAACGGTACATTATATCCATGGGGTTCAAGGAATGAGGTGAACGTGTGGGTCTGGTTGCCTGCCCACTTCAGACCGTTGGATACATGAATGATATCTACCAGCCCGTCAATGAGCTTGCAGAACTCGACGGTATCGTCAATGGTCATACCGCCCTCCACACCATCCTCGGCGCTGAAACGGAACTCGATAATCATATCTTCACCAATTGCTTTGCGGACTGCATTGATCAGGCGGATCGGGAAACGTGCACGGTTTTCCATGCTGCCTCCGTACTCATCGGTTCTGTGGTTTGTCCAGGGTGAAATAAACTGCTGGATGTTAAATCCGTGTCCGCCATGAAGCAGCACGCCGTCAAAGCCGCATTCTTTTGCGAATTTTGCAATGGTATAAAAATCTTTTTCGATCTTAGCCATCATTTCTTCATTTAATGCATGTACCTGAACTCCGTCCTGACGAACCCATTCATCCGGACCCCATGGCTCGTATGGTTCATGGGTCTCTGCCTGGGAACCTTCATGACAGAATTCCAGATATGCGATGGCACCGTGCTTTTTGATGCGGTCCGCATACTCTTTCATCTTTTCAAAATCTTCACCCTCATATTTTGTAAAGTCAATGGGACGCTCAAAAAACAGGGTGATGCCCTCCTCGGCGTTGACGCAGATTTCTCCGGTAGAGACTGCGGCAAATCCGCCTTTTGCACGGTTTTCCACCATGCGGTACACGTTTTCAGCAATTTCCGGCAGGAAGTATACTGCGTGGGAAAAAAGAGTGGGTGCGGCGATCATGCGGTTTCTGTATACATGACCGCGTATTTCCACAGGCTGGAACAGATTTGGATATTTGTTGGTCATAAAAATACCGTCCTTTCTTTAATTATAGTGTCGTTCCGGTTACTTGCCTGTATTGTATCAAAAGCAGTTTTTTGGTACAATCATTAAAGAAAAATAGAGTGTTGAATAAGCAACATATCCTCATGAAGTGTTGATAAAAATTGCAAAAAGACACTGTAAAAGAATGGCAGATAGAATATATGCGAGGGGGAGGAAAGACGATGGATCTTCGTGTGATGAAAACAAGAGAGATTATTATTTCCACTTTTCTGGAATGTGTAAAAGAGCTGGGGTTTGGAAAGCTGACGGTAAAGGATATTACGGAGCGTGCCCGTATCAATCGCTCGACCTTTTATAAGCATTATGAGGATAAATATGATCTTCGGGATAAATATCTGGATCATATGATTACTGAATTTGTGGGGAATATGGAGGAGACATTCATCGATAAGGACATTTTAAATATGGAATCTTACTATGATGAACTGAGACGCTGTCTGGAAGGCTTTCAAAAGCATAAGCAGGAGTATCTGTTTGCGTGGGAGCACGATTTTGGGGAGAGGAATGTGTTTGAAGAAATGCTGGATGGAAGTGTGGAAAAGCTGCGGAATCAGATTTTGAACAATCCGGTGATCACGCCCGAGAAAAAACGGTATACCAATCTGTATACCAGACTGTTTGTGAATTGTATGATGTGCAGTGTACGCTGGTGGTTTGTGGAAGGTGAATTTGTTGATTCAGATAAATTTACAAAGCTGATGATCCTGCATATGAGTGAAGGAATTTTCCCAACATTGAAAAGCCCGAAGCAAATATAATTACATGCTGGAGGATATGAGAAGGTTTGGTATTTCAATGGTATATGTGAAAAATGCACAAAAAACTTTGAAAAAATTGTGAAAAAAAACGTTTGGCTATACACCGACTATATAGGTTTACAATGGAGATACTAAAAAATAGAAGGAGGTAGTTTCCATGAATCAGGTAAATGATTTGCGTTCTGCCATTGAATTGATCAAAACAATTCCAGGGGAGTACGTAGAGACAAACGTGGAAGTAGATCCAAAAGCGGAGCTCTCCGGCGTGTACCGTCACGTAGGAGCAGGCGGAACCGTTATGAGACCGACAAAGATCGGACCGGCTATGATGTTTAATAACGTGAAAGGTCATCCGGACGGAAGAGTTATCATCGGTATGCTGGCAAGCAGAAAGAGAGTAGCTGCGTTGCTTGGAACCACACCGGACAGACTGGGATTTTTCCTGAAGGATGCGGTAAAGAATCCGATCAATCCGGTTGATTTTACCGGCGAGAAAGCACCATGTCAGGAAGTGGTTCATTATGCCACAGACGAGGGATTTGATATCCGTAAGCTGATCCCGGCGCCGACCAACACACCGGAGGATGCAGGTCCATATGTAACGATGGGACTTTGTGCTGCAACCGATCCGGAAAACGGAGATTCCGACGTTACGATCCACAGACTCTGTTTACAGAGCAAAGATGAGATGTCCATGTGGATCACACCGGGCGCAAGACATCTTGGCGTATTCTATGAGAAATACGAGAAGATGGACAAGCCAATGCCAATCTCTGTCAGCATCGGTCTTGACCCTGCCATCTATCTGGCAGCAGGATTTGAGCCGCCTACCACACCGCTTGGATACAATGAGCTGGCATGTGCAGGTGCAATCCGTCAGAAACCGGTAGAACTGTGCAAATGTATCACCATCGGAGAGAAGGCTGTAGCAAATGCAGAGTATGTCATCGAGGGTGAGTTGATGCCGCACGACCGTGTACCGGAGGATCGTTCCACAGGAACAGGCAAAGCTATGCCGGAGTTCCCGGGACAGACAGGTCCGGCGCCGATGGTTCCGATTATCAAAGTAAAAGCGGTTACTCACAGAGTAAACCCAATTATGCAGACGACCATCGGACCATCCGAGGAGCATGTACATATGGCAGGTCTGCCGACAGAGGCAAGTATCATCAACATGGTAGAGACCGCTATGCCGGGCAGATTGCTGAACGTATATGCACATCCGTCAGGAGGCGGAAAATACATGGCAATCATCCAGTTCAAGAAGAGTATGCCGAGTGATGAAGGACGTCAGCGTCAGGCAGCACTGCTTGCATTCTCCGCATTCAATGAGCTGAAGCATGTAATCCTGGTAGATGAGGATGTGGATCCGTTTGACAGCAACGATGTATTGTGGGCATTGAATACCCGTTATCAGGGAGATATCGACACCGTTATGATTCCGGGTGTAAGATGTCATCCGCTGGATCATACCCAGGAGACATCCTACAATCCGATGATCCGTGATACCGGTATTTCCTGCAAGACTATTTTTGACTGCACAATGCCATACGCATTGAAGGATCATTTCGCAAGATCAAAATTCCTGGATGTAGATCCGAAGCACTGGCTTCCGGATATGTTCTAGGAGACAGATAACACATACTATTTTATATCCCCCTAAATAAGAATAGTATGAACTGCCTGTGCAAGCCCGAAAATAAATATTGTTTTCGGGCTTGCATTTGGCAAACAAGATGAAAAACAAAGCAAAAGACTAAAAGAGGAATGAAAAATTATGGCTAATAAAAAAGAATATATACATTATATAATTGCCCTTCTTATCGGCATTATCATTGCTGTTGCTTTGAAACCAACCAATGGACTGACCGATCTGGGCGTGCGCGTAATCGCAATTTTAATTCCAATCCTGTATTTGTGGCTGACTGTAAATACACACTGGGTCAGCATCCTGGCGCTTGGATTGATGGTTATGACACAGGCTATGACCGCAAACGAAGTATGGGCAGGATCTATGGGACACTTCGTAGTTATTACTGTTCTTACCTATATGGTATTGAATGTATGCTTGAATGAAACCGGAGTTATCAATAAGATCGCTATGTTCTTTGTAACCCGTAAATTTGTACAGGGAAGACCTTATGCGTTTATGGCAATGTTCTTTGCTTCCAACGTAATCATCGGTCTGTTCATGGATAACCTGTCTCTGGCAGTTATCTATATCGGTATCGCAGAAGTTTTGTGTAAACAGATGGGTATCAAAAAAGGCGAACCGTTCTATACATGTATTTTTACAGGAACTATGTTGGGTAACGTGCTGTTATCTATTTGTTCTCCGATTGCCCATGCGCTTCCGAACATTATTATGGCAGCATTGGAGACACAGTTTGGTATCACCATTTCCTATGCACAGTGGCTGGCAGTAGGTGTTCCGTATGCGGTAGTTATGTATTTTGTTATTATGCTGATTGTTCGTATCTGGAATCCGGATACATCCGCATTTAAGAACTTTGATGTAGAAGAAGTAAAGAAAAATCAGAAGCCGCTTGGAAAAGACGGTATTATCGCAGCAATCGTATTTATCTGCGTAGTATTCTTCGTACTGGCTCCGTCTCTGCTGAAAGGTATTTCACCGTTCTTTGCTTATCTGAATAACTGTGGTGTTGTTATCCCGGCTATTCTGGCAATCGTGGCACTGGCAATTATTCCTGCCAATGGAAAACCGATTTTGAACGTACCGACAGCTTTAAAACAGGTTCCGTGGCCTCCAATCATCTTTGCAGGTACCGTATCTATGTTTGCAACTCCGCTGTCCGCTGAAGCAACCGGTATTTCCGCATGGCTGGGTAATGTGTTGAAGCCTGCACTTGGAGGTTTGCCGGAGTTTGGAATTATTGTGATTTTGTTCCTGCTGGCTATTATCATGACAAACTTCCTGTCCAACACAGTTACGATGGTATTGTTCTTCAATATCGGTGCTGTACTTCTCGGAACCGGAAGCACCAACATGGGAGCTTTCACGATCATGATCGCGATTGCAGCAGGTATGGCTACTGTTACACCGTCCGCAGCAGTTCCGTCACCGTTCTTCTTCGGACCTGGTCATGTGACGATGAAGTCCACAGTGAAATATACACTGGCATTTGCAGTAATATCATTCTTTGTATGTATTGCATTTATGCCGATTGCATCTGCACTGATTCATTAAAACTGTTAAAAAATGCTCCGCAAGTCACCCGGTGGCTTGCGAAGCATTTTTTTTGTGCTGCCAAGCATGCGAAAGAAAGCTCCGGCGGAGGTTTCTTTTCGCGTGATTTTTTTAGGTTTAACAAAGTTATAGTCGAATCATATTCCGGCAACATCTTGTAAAAAAGAAGGGATTACCGGATTAAGATTCTGCTTTTTCCAGGAAACCGTCATATATAATTTCGCATCTTCCACCTCCAGGGCAGCGATGGAATCGGAATATGTATTGCCGAGAAAATTCTGACTGGCAAGTAACACACCCCGGTTTAAGAGAATGTTTCCGATATGTTCCCTTCCTGTAGTGGCGTACTGATATACCAGCGGATTAATACCGTTAGAAGCAAACATATCATTGATATATTTGCTGTAGCCCCGGCAGGAATTTGGATCCAGCATCAGCATTTGCTCCGGCCGCAGATCTTCCACGCAGATTTTTGTTCGTTGGGAAAGGGGATTTTTTTTGCTCACATATGCCATCAGAGGGATTCGCTGGATGGGGATCACATGATATTCGGCTTCGGGCAGGTCTTCCACATCATAGGATACGGTAAAGATCAGATCTGTACGATTATTGATGAAATTGTCTTTTAATTCTGCAAACTGCTGGAAAAAAATATCGATCAGGATTTGAGGATTTTTCTTCATATATTCTTCCAGGTTGGGCAGAAACGGGTTTGTATTCCAATCTAAAAAACCGAGCTTCAGGTATCCGGCAGCGCCTTTTTGGGCAGTGTGGGCTTCCTGAAGTGCGTCCATAATTCTGTCTGTGATGGAGTCCAGACGTTGAGCCAGTATGCGTCCGGCGGGGGTCAGGGTCAGTTTCCGGTTGTTGCGGATAAATAATTGAAGACCAAGCTCATGCTCCATAAAATTGATGCGTTTACTGACCCAGGACTGGGAAACAAACATGACTTCTCCTGCTTTGGTAAAACTACCGTATTTTGCTGTTGTAAGAAACAATTCCAGATCCATAAGCTGGATATTGTATAGATTGATATCTCTCATGCTGTTTTGCCTCCCAATATACTTAATATAAGTATATATTTTTTTACTATGCTTGGAAATAGTTTTTTTCATTCTGATATGGAATAGCGAAAATGCCGGATGCGAATTTGTCTGACATTTCTCCCGATGTTATGATGATGTTAGTGAATTTAGGAGAATAAAACAAGAAAACAAGGAGGAGAGTATTATGCTCACAATGAAAGAAAATTTTTTGGAGACGATTAAAAAGGATGGGAAACCGGATCGCCTGGCGAACAATTACACTGCCTTCAAACCGGTCGGGGGAGACCCGGTATTTCAGTTTGTCCGTGGAAACCGTATCCGGGGAACATACTCCTATGACCGCTGGGGGACTTATATTGCATTTCCGGAAGACCAGCCGGCAGCAACCCCTATTGTTACGGAAGAAAATCAGGTAATCAAGGATATCGAAGAATGGCAGAAATATGTGAAGGTACCGGATTTAAGAGGAAATTGCTCCACTGGCTGGGAGACGGCGCTGGCAAACAAGGCGGCTATCGATTCTGACGAGTATATGTCCATTACAATTATGGGAACCGGAATTTTTGAGCAGCTTCATATGCTGATGACTTTTGAAGACGTGCTGTGCAATTTTCTGATGTATCCGGATGAGATGCATGAGCTGATCAATGTGATCACAGAGTATCGTCTGGAGTACATGAAGCTAATCGTTGAGAACCTTCATCCGGACGCAATTCTCTCTCATGATGATTGGGGAAGCAAGGATAGCATGATGATGTCTCCGGAAGTCTGGAGAGAATTTTTTAAGGCTCCGTATAAAAAACTGTACGATTATCTCCATGAGAACGGGATATTGGTTATCCATCATTCTGATTCTTACTGTGAGCCGATTGCAGAGGATATGGCAGAGATCGGTGTCGACGTATGGCAGGGTGTATTACCTACCAACGATATTATTGCAATTTCTGAGAAGCTGGACGGACGTATGGCTCTCATGGGCGGTATTGATTCCGGCGTGGACCGCGCAGATGTAACAGAAGAAGAAGTGCGTGCAGAGGCCCGCAGGGTGTGTGAGAAATACGGACATCTGAAAAACTTTATCCCAAGTATTACATATGGCGGACCGGGAACGATCTATCCGGAAGTGGGAGAGATTCTGATAGACGAGATCAATAAATTTAATCAGGAAAAATATGGATGCTGATTGTGATTTGTATGCATAACAGCCATGCATTTTGTGAGAAATCACATTAGCTAAAACTTACTAAAAAAAATGTAGAAACGTATTGGGAACATTCTTTTGACAAAACAGGAAATCATAGAAAAAAGCTATAGTATTTTTTGACATAAGAATGGAAAAAAATACGGATATTCATCCGATGACCTGAAAAGGTGGACGGGATATAATATTTTTTATTATGAAGGGAAGGTATACAAAATTGAATAAAAAATATGAGAAACGACTGCAGCTTTTTCAGAATACCGTTGCGTGTGAGCGGACAGACCGGGTACTTTTGGCACCTTATATTACATATCTTCCGATCACTATGTATGGGGAAACTACAATTAAAGATACGGTAGCAGATTGGCGAAATGCATTACCTTCTTATGAACGGTATCATGATGAATTTCAGCCGGATCTGGCGTGCGGACCAAAGTCTATTTTTCCGGGGTCTGCCATGGAGGCGCTGGATTGCCAGTTTGTTCGTTGGCCGGGAAGGCATTTCCCGGATGAAAATCTGGGATTTCAGATTGTGGATAAGGAGTATATGGCTCAGGAGGAATATCTGGAATATGCAGAAGATCCTACCGGATTTATGATGCGCAAGGTGCTTCCGAGACATTATGCAAAGCTGAAAGGACTTGAACTTTTGGACTTTTCCAATGCTGTCTGGCATGGGGGAATGTATGCTACTCTGCCAATGTTGAATCCTCTGGTACAGGAGACCATCAGTGCTATGACGGATTGTGCGCAAAAACTTGCTGTGCAGGTGGGAGCAGCCAATGATTATATTGTCTGAGGGGTGGTATAGAGGCATCTCTTTTACAGTACGGAAACAGGGAAGATGTCGTAAGGGCGGTAAAGGAAGCCATTGATATCTATGCTCCGGGCGGCGGATATATATTGGATTGCAGAGAATGTATTGATGTGGCAAAGCCGGAAAATATGCATGCATTTCTGGATACAGCGCGAGAATATATGAAGTATTGAGTCGGTTTAAAATTTGAAATTCAGGAAAAGGGGGCCGGAGACGGTAAGAGAGTAGAGAGCCTGAATTTCAGATCAAAAATAATAATAATGCAAAGGAGGTAGTTTCAAGATGAACAAAATGGAAGATTTTCGTTCGGCAATAGAACTGATCAAGTCTATCCCCGGGTGAGTATGTAGAGGCGGATGTGGAAGCAGATCCGAAGCACTGGCTTCCGGATATGTTTTAGAGATGAGTTGTAACGCGACATTTGTTTTTTTGAAAGTTAAGGGGTAATTTAAATGAAATTGAAAAAAGAATATATACATTATCTGATAGCTCTGGTTATCGGACTTGTAATCTTCTTTGCATTGCCGGCTGAGAATGGTCTGACCAATATCGGTGTGCGCGTAATTGCAATTTTGATTCCGATTCTGTATCTGTGGCTGACCACGAATACACACTGGACCAGTGTGTTTGCACTTGGTCTTTTGGCTATGACACAGGCTATGACGCCAAATGAAGTGTGGGCGGGTTCCATGGGACATTTTGTGGTTATCACCATTATTGTGTACTTCATGTTGAATGTGTGTCTGAAGGAAACGGGCGTAATCAATAAGATAGCCATTTTCTTTGTAACCCGTAAATTTGTACAGGGAAAACCGATGGCATTCTTTGTGATGTTCTTTGCTTCTAACCTGCTCATCGGTCTGTTTATGGATAACATGTCTCTGGCAATTATCTATATTGGTATTGCTGCACAGTTGTGTGAGGAGATTGGTGTAAAGAAAGGCGAACCGTTCTATACCTGCCTGTTTATGGGATCTCTGTGGTGTAACGTAGTATACTCTATCACGTCACCGATTGCTCATGCAGTACCGAACATTATCATGGGTCTTGCGGAAAGTCAGTTGGGTATCACCATATCTTATACCCAGTGGCTTGCAGCAGGTGTTCCGGCTTCTATCCTGATGTATGTGATCATCATTATCTGTGTATTTATATGGAGACCGGATGCAAGTAAGTTCAAAAACTTTGATGTTGAGAAACTGAAGAACAAATATCCGCCGCTGGATGCCAGAGGAAAATTTGCTTCTGCTGTATTTATCTGTGTAATTGCTATGGTATTGCTGCCATCCTTCCTGAAGGGCGTATTTCCGGTTGTATGGGGTTACTGGAACAGTGTAGGCGTAGTTGTACCTGCAATTCTGGCGATTGCTGTGCTCAGTATTGTACAGGTTGGCGGAAAACCAATGCTGGATTTCCCATCTGCCATCAAACAGGTTCCGCTTCCGGCAGTTATTTTTGCAGGTACAGTATCTGTATTTGCAACTCCGCTGTCATCTGAGGTTACCGGTATTACAGCATGGATGAGCAACCTGCTCAATCCGATTTTTGCAGGTTTGTCTCCGGTAGCCATTGTAGTGCTGCTTTGTATTTGTGCAATTATTATGACAAACTTCCTGTCAAATACGGTTACAATGGTATTGTTCTTTAATATCGGTGTGGTACTTTTGGCAGGTGGACAGATCAACATGATGATGTTTACAGTAATCATTGCATTTGCTGCAGCTTTGGCGACGATCACACCATCCGCAGCAGTTCCTTCACCATTGTTCTTCGGTCCGGGATACATTACGATGAAGAATACTTTTAAGTACAATATTATCTTTGTGATTTTGTCTACCGCAGCATTGCTTGCGCTTGGTATTCCGTTCATTACAGCAATTTATTCCTAGTATCGTGTAAAAATGATAAAATGTAAAATCCCTGTCGTTTGCTGCGGCGGGGATTTTACATTTTAAATAAGGTTATGGATAAGGATATAAATAGGCAGGGAGAAATTTCATGACAAACATAGTGTGGTCTGATATAATTTATAATAATCAGGTAAATTTTTTAGATTTCGGAACAGCGAAAACGAAGGAGGAGTTTGATGGGGGACAGGTTTGTGATGTCACTTACCGTTCTGCTGTATGAATTGGATATTCCGTATGAAAATACAGATATTTTGGAGCAGGATATAAGGCTGGGTGCGATAAAATTATACTCGTCGGATATGGAGACACCGGATAACTGTCTGGTGGTAGGTACTTTGTCGGACACCATGTCTGTATGGGAAGAATATCCAAATTGTTATTTTCTTTGTCTGCGGGATCGTTTTGTGGATATATCAGAGGAAAAGCGGAATAAAAAGAATGTGGTGATCCTTCGGACAAACTATAATGTGGAGACCATCTTTAACAAGGTAATGGATATTTTGCAGAGGCTGCAGCAATGGAATACGGATATGCTTATATCTGTATTGACCAATCAGGGATTGCAGAGTCTCATCGATCTGAGTGAGTCAGTGATCGGAAATCATATCGATGTGATGGACGCAACGTTTAAGCTTTTGGCGTATACGAAAAACATACCTATTGATGATGAGGTGACAAATTATCTGATCAGGCATGGATATCACAGTACAGAGACGATTGAACGTCTTATTAAACTGCGGCGTTTTGAGGAATATGAGCAAATGGATGATCTGATTCTGAGTACAGATTACAAGATGTGCAATTATGAGACTGTAAAACGTGTGTTTCATCTAAATGACAGGATTCATTTTTATGTGGTTATGCATTGCAACCGGAAAAGGATTGAGCCGGGGATGCTGGAGCTGTTTCGGCATCTGCTTCGTTATATTAAAAAATATACCGATAAAAATACGATAAATCCGGCTACATTTGCGGCTTCCCAGAATTATTTGCGGGATCTGCTGGAGAAAAAAATGGAAACGATAGATGAAGCGGTAAATCGTGCATCGTATGCATCGATTCCGTTTCAGAAGAAATATTGTCTGTTTCTGATCAGTTTTCAGGATAATTTTAATGTTCCACTGGAAACGATCGTGATGATTTTATCTCACCATATTTTTTCTGCTTATGTATTGAGCTTCAATCGTCGGATTGTAATATTGCAGCATGTGGAGAACGTAAAGGATTTTGCACAGATAAAAGAAAAAACGGTACAGCTTTTGGAGCAATATTTAAATGATACTCCATGTACAATAGGATTGAGTAATGTGTTTGATAATCTCTGGCAGATTACATCAGCTATGGAACAGGCGGGATGCGCCATTGAGTATGGCGCTCATGTAGAATTGGGGCTTACAGCGGGGGAGCGTAAGCCGGTGACAATATATGATTTTGAGGAAAGTTTTCTGACATTGATCGTGGCAAAGAGCTTTAACAGCTCGCCGCAGTTATTTGGAAATTGCCTTTCGGTCAATGCAATCCGTCTGTTGGAACAGTATGATACGGAGCATGGAACAGGGCTTACTCAGACATTGGATGTATACCTGAAAAGTGGGAAGAAAGCGACGGAAGTCTGTCAAAAACTGCATATGCATCGGAATACCATACTATATCACATTGACCGCATTGAGTCTATCCTTGGAATTTCATTGCAGAGTCAGGAAGTATGTATGAAGCTGCAGTTGGGGTTGATGATGCGTCGTACTCATATGCAGGATATGATTGATGCAGGAATGGGACGTGCCTGAAAACTGCCGGAAATTTTGCGCAGTTGCGCTTGTAAAAAATAACAAATCCTCATTTTTGAATTTGTTATTTACTCCGATGCTTTTTTTGAAATGGATTTGTATAATGTGTTCAAGCTAAGCGTCCGCAAGGAAGCTGTAGACAGTGTACTTAAAAATTTCAAAAAAGAAAGAAGGAGAAAAAAATGATTAGAAGAGGACTTGACGTAAAACTTAACGTAAAACCTGTTTTCCTGGGACTGGAGCATCAGTATTACTATGAGGGACCATGTCGTTTTGCAAAGGGCGAAGCACTGACCCCGGAGTATGAGGCAATACTTGCACAGGAGTTGAAGGCACAGTTTTTCAAAGATGTAGAAGAGCATATGCCGAAAGAAGCGGTAAATCTGCTTGAGCCATTGTACCTGGGATGTCATGACGACTGGATAGTTCCGGAGGCAGCTTTTGATGCAATGACAGAGAATCTGGATCAGATCGATGTATATATGATGTCTGGCGGTATTGCGCGAAGCGGTCTTGTAATTGAGCTGGCTCAGCGCACACACAAACCGATTATTCAGGACCCGTATACCTGCTGTGATCTGACTGCTGTTACTGCGGTAGTAAAAAATCTCGACCTCGAAATTTATCCTCACCTTACATGGGAAGCGATTGCAACACAGATGAGAGTGCTGCGTGTGCGCAAGGCACTGAGACAGGCAAATATTCTTTGCGGTGTTCGTTTTGATTCTACGACATCCAAGAGCGGAAACGATACATTCCTGTCACTGCAAACTGTTACAGAGAAATTTGGAACAAGATTCCGCTTCCTGAACCTTCATGAGCTGCTGGATTATATGAGTCCGCTTCCGGAAGGTGGTAACTACACCACGCCGGGTCGTATGAATACTCCAAATATAACAGAAGAGGATATCAAGAGGGCAGAAGCTCTGGCGGATGAGTTGATGGGAGGAGCGCAAGAAGCGGAAATTACCCGTCAAAATATGATCAATTCCTGTATTGCATTTGTGGAAGTGCAGAAGCTGCTTGATATTCATGATTGCTGCGGCTTTACCGTACCATGTCCGGATACCTGTTCTACAAGACGAATGAATGAACAGCAATTTACGTTCTGTTTAACACATTCTCTGAATAATGAGATGGGTATTCCTTCCGCGTGTGAATATGATATTGATGGTGTTCTGACGATGCTGATCTTAAGTACATTGACTGGAATGCCACCATACATGGGTAATACAAATCCGCTGGTATATGAAAATGGAACGATTCGTCCTATGAGACGTTTCCATATTGAGGATCTGGAAGGCGTTGAGGATCTGACAAACCTGTATCATACTGCTCATTCCACACCAAACCGTAAATTAAAGAGTGGTATTGACAGTGATGAGAAGGGCAGTTATGCGGTTCGCCATTTTGCATACGATCAGGGATTTGGCGCGGTAATGCGTTATGACTTTAAACAGGATGCCGGTCAGCCGATCACATTGTGTCGTATTTCCCCGGATTGTAAGAAGCTGTTTGTGGGCAAAGGAACCATTGTAGGTGGTGGTGACTATGATCTGAACAACTGCAACGGATATGTGGTATTCCGGGTACAGGATCAGGAGAAGTTTTTCAAGGAACAGTGTTATTTTGGCAATCATCTTCCGCTGGTATATGGAGATTATTCAAAGGAGCTCGAGATGCTTGGGGAGACACTTGGTCTCGAGGTAGTGAGCGTATAAGGGTTTGCCAATGGAACCTCTTTTAGACAGGGCAGCGTATTAGGGGCGCTGCCCTTCTTTTATAAAGAGATCATTTTCAGGGAACAAAGATTCATTCGGGAGGTCAGGTATAAATGAATGTTGAGGAACGAAAAAAGCTGGTAGCAGGTCTGCTTGGAAAGGCAAAAAGCGCTGCGTTGCGGGAAGCGGAGATTGTAAAGCAGGAAGAGCATCTGACTTTGGAGTTTGTTCAGGAGCATCTTTATAAATATATTTTATCCAAGTACCTGCTTGGTGATGATGTTCATGAGGATAATATCAGGGAGCTTGCAAAATTGAGTGTGCAGCGGACGATGAAGCTGGACAGTAAGATGCTCAGAAATCTGGATCAGGCGACTCCCTGCGATCATGCCACATCGGATTCCACGAAAAAGGTTTTACTGCTTTATTCTGTACAGAAGGATTTTGGTATACATCCCAGGGCAGAGGAGTATGCAGCAATCGAAAGTGTTGCTGAATTAGCCGAACTGGTATATTATGAGTTACAGAAATAGATTGTAAAAAACGCACTGTAGGAGGAGAGGGCATGCTGGATGTAAATAAGATACGAAAGGATTTTCCGGTTCTGAAGGAAAAAATCGGAGCATCAGACTTGATTTATCTGGATAATGCTGCCACCACTCAGATGCCATTGTGTGTGCAGGCATGTGTGAGGGAGCATTATCTGCACAATAATGCCAATGTGCATCGCGGTATTCATGAATTAAGCGAGCGGTCTACGGAGCATTTTGAAGCTGCAAGGGAGGCAGTTCGTGATTTTTTACATGCAGACAGCGCTGAAGAGATCATTTTTACCAGTGGAACGACGGATTCTATTAACCTTGTGGCAAGCGGGATGGAAGAGCTGATAGATGAGAAAGACACCATCGTGGTGACAGAGCTGGAGCATCATTCTGATTTTTTGCCATGGCAGAGGTTGTGTCGGCAGACAGGAGCATCCTTCGTTGTGATTCCATGCCCGGATGGACAACCCGATATGAATGCATTCAGGCAGGCGATGGAGTGTCGGCCAAAGCTGATGGCCGTGACACAGGTATCAAACCTGACCGGAACAGTCATGCCGCTTCAGGAGATGATTTCATCGGCTCATGAAGCAGGAGCATGGTTTTTGGTAGACGGAGCGCAGGGGGTGCGTCATCGTGTTCCGGATGTAAAGGCGCTGGATTGCGACTTTTACTGCTTTTCGGGACATAAGGTCATGGGACCTACGGGTATCGGTGTGTTATATGGAAAGAAAGCGTGTCTGATGCAGTTGGAACCCTCCCGGGTAGGCGGCGGTATGGTGGATATTGTGGATATAACCGGTTCTACCTATGGTCCTTTGCCGACGAGATTGGAAGCGGGAACACCAAATTATGTAGGAGCGATTGGCTTGGCGGAAGCACTGCGGTATTTGCAGAACATCGGTCTGGAAGAGATCGCAGACTATGAAACAAAATTGATCACTTATGCAGAAGAAAGATTGAGAGACATATCGGAGATTCGTATTTTAGGCGATCCAAAGGAGAGAGCCGGAGCAATTTCCTTTGTGATAGCCGGAGTGCATCCCTATGATGCGGCCAGCATTTTGGATAAGCTGGGAGTTGCACTGCGTTCCGGTACGCATTGCGCACAGCCTGCGCTTGCCATGTTTGGTGAGAGTGCGGCGCTGCGTCTTTCCGTTGCATTTTATAATACAAAAGATGAGATTGACACAGCCTGTGAGGCTTTGGTGAGAACCATAAGGATGGTGCAGAAATGGACGAAATAATGAGTATACATGACCTGGAAGATACTTTTATTGAGGATTTAAATATGTTGGGCGACTGGATGCTGCAATATGAATATCTGTTGCAGCTATCGGCGGATGTGATTCGTATTCCGGAGGAAAAGAAAACCCCGGAGCGTAAAGTGCCCGGCTGCCAGTCCGGCGTGTGGCTGGATCTGTCCTGTACAGACGGAAAAGTGAAGGTCATCGCTGACAGTGATGCTATGATCATCCGGGGCATACTGTCTATTATCGTAAGCCTGCTGAATAACCGGACACCGGAGGAGATAATTTCTTATCACCCCCGGTTTATTGATGAGACAAATATTAAAAAGCAGATTTCTACGGATCGGTTTCAGGGAATCAACTCTGTGATCCGGGCAATTCAGGAGTACGCGAGAGGATGTCTGTGAGGGTTAGAAATAGGACTTGTAGGATATGAACAGAAATGGTGTATATAGTGAAATAAGAAAGGTTGCAAAAGTGAACAAAGTATGCTAATATCTCAAGTTTTACACTAAAATCAATGGGAAGCCAGTAAAATCAAGGCTTCC
>CAYRZL010000028.1:0-27599 GCA_964428795.1 uncultured Lachnospiraceae bacterium
CCCTTATACCGGATCACAAAATCCACTTCCAATCCGCTGTCTTTATGGAAATAATAGAGCTTCCGTCCCATCTTGGCAAAAATATCTGCAATCAGATTTTCAAAAATGGCTCCCTTATATCCGTAAAGATTGCCCTGCAAAATATCGTACTGGGTTCCATCCTCCAGCATACTGACAAACAGACCGCAGTCCCTCATATATACCTTAAAGATATTCTCATCGGCATTTCCGTCCAATGGAAGTTCTGTAATGGAAAGATTATAACACCGGGAGATAATGCCGGCATCCTCAATCCATTGCAGGCTGCCGGCGTACTTTGAGGCAGTGGAACCTTTCTTTACAACAGAATACTGGAATTTTTTATTCTCTTTACTGAGCTGTTTCGGTATCGACTGGAAGCACTCCCTGATTCGGGATTTATCCTTCCTCTCAGCGTATTTTACCATGTCATCTTCGTAAGTGCGGACAATATCCCGCTGAATACGCAGAACCTCATCCATCTGCTTCGTATCCACAAAGGTCTGTACTGCCTCCGGCATTCCTCCTACCACTGCATATTGCAATAGAAGCTGCTTCATGCGGGTATGGAGTGCCTCCGGAACAGCCGATTCTGTTTCCAGACTTTTTCTCAATATATCGATGACCGGAGCAGAAATCCCATTCGCCCATAGAAACTCTTCAAAGTCTAAAGGGTACATGTCAATTACGGTTTCTGAACCGACGGGAATGGATTTCGGTTCTTTTCCATACCCTTTGACGCCCAGCAGGGAACCGGTCCCGATTACATCGTATCGTCCGTCAATCCGAAAAAATTTAAGAGCAGTCCGCGCCTCCGGACAGTCTTGAATTTCATCCAGTACAAGAACGGTTTCACCGGCTTCAAATATGGCTTTACTGCCCAGCAGGGCAGACAGCAGCATAACAATATTATCAATCTCCAAAGATCCGGAAAATACAGCGGCATAATCCGGATTTTCAAAGAAATTGAGGTACACCACATTTTTATAGTTCTTCTTTGCGAAGTCCAGAACGGAAAAAGTCTTTCCGCACTGTCTGCATCCCTTTATAATCAACGGCTTGCGGTTCGGCGTGTTCTTCCATTCCATCAGGCTCTGCTCGATTTTTCTTTTCAGCATAGCAATCAACCTCCTTACGCTGTCATCGCTTTCATTATATTTAAAGCAATCAACTTTTTCAATGGAGTTTTAGTGTAAAATGCAAACTTTTTCAAACGACTTTTTCTGACAAGTATCAACTTTTTTAATATTAAAGCCAAACCGGCGATTTGGCATGACCATATTCATTCCTTCCTAATCCCGACTTTCTAGCACCAGCAAAATACCACTTTTCAGATATATTTCTGCACAGTCTGCCTCAATCTGATTGCTCACTCCTCTGGCAACACCCGATACCAGTGTAAAATCCGTCACCTCATAGGCAAACCCGCGCAATGTAATCCCCGTCACACGCTCTGTAAAAGGAAGCAGCGACACATATTTTCCAAGCTGCTCCTCTTTTTTTATCTTCATATCACGATCCGTCATGCGAATCCTGTTATGAGCATCCACCAGACAGCAGGATATCCCTTCATCCAGTGCCATCTTCAAAAGCTGTATATTCCCCAGCACATGATCCAGTCTGGTGCCTGTCGCTCCCAGTATGATAATTTCATTTTCCTTTTCTTCCAGAGAATCCGGACGTATCTTAATAACCCGAATGGCTGCCAGCAATGTCAGCTCCGTATCGGTCTCATCCTTCTCACAGGGGAACCGGTGTATCTGTACCCGCTCCTGCTCCAAAAACCACTTCAATTCCTCCGATTTTGCCGAATCAAAATCCCCATAAACTTCATCCGGTATCAGATTTAGTTTCCGGCAATGGTTGATTCCGGCATCAGCCGCGATCACATAATCAAATTTATTATTTTTCAGAAAATCAGCCGCAAAATCAATATCCAGACTTCCTCCTGATATAATCAATATCCTCATATTTTTCTCCAACGATTACTACCGCCCGGCACAATGCTCAGACGGTAGTTTAAATCACAACACATATTATTCCGATATAATCTCCAAAAAGCGCGCTACATTATCCTCGATATCTCCACGAAACACAGCAGTACCTGCCACAATAATATTAGCGCCCACATCCATGATCTGAGCCACATTATCCAATGTGACACCACCGTCCACCTCAATATCAATGGACTGACCTGTTTTTTCGATCATCTTTTTCAGATCACGGATTTTATCTGTCACATAGGGAATATATTTCTGTCCGCCAAAACCCGGATTCACGCTCATCAGCAATACCATGTCCACCTTTGGCAGAATATAAGTAAGCTCTGTCAACGGAGTAGACGGATTTAAAGCAACGCCTGCCAAAAGCCCGCGCTCTTTGATCGCCGCAATGGTACGGTCCAGATGTTTGCAGGCCTCTGCATGAATGGTAATCAGATCCGCTCCCGCATTTGCGAAATCTTCAATATAGCGCATCGGCTCCTCGATCATCAAATGTACATCAAATATCCGTTCACTGTATGGCCTAATAGATTTGATTACCGGAAGTCCAAAAGAAATACTCGGCACAAACATACCGTCCATCACATCAATGTGTACATACTGTGCACCTGCCTCATCCAGACGACGCACCTGATCTCCAAGATTTGCAAAATCCGCTGCAAGCAGCGAAGGTGACAAGCAATTCATAACGCTCTCCTCTTTTTCCTGATTTTTTTCTACTTGTGTTTTTTACTGTAATCCACCCGGCGGTTTTTGATCTCCTCAAAAATCAGCCTGTAATTCTCATAGCGGGATGCACTGATCTTTCCCTGCGCAAGAGCTGTCCTGACACCGCAGTCCGGTTCACTGATATGACTGCATCCCACAAATCTGCACTCTCTTTCACATGGAACAAACTCAGGGAAAAATTCCCAGAGAGATTCCTTTTCAAATTCCTCCATGGACAGAGAGGTAAATCCCGGGGTATCCATAATAAACGTATCCTCAGAGATATAGATCAGTTGAGAATGGCGGGTCGTATGTCTGCCCCGCTCGATCTTTTCACTGATAGCTCCGGTTTCCATCTCAACCTCCTGCTGCAGCAGATTGATCAGAGATGACTTTCCGACACCGGAAGGCCCTGCCACCGTGGTTGTTTTACCCCGAAGCTGCTCCTGAATATCTGTGATCCCCTGCTCATTTGCCGCGCTGACAAACAAAAGCGGATAGCCGCATGGCTCATAAATTTCTCTCAGCATACGCTGCTCTTCTCCGGAAACCAGATCACATTTATTAAAACAAATGAGCGTCGGTATATTCTGACGCTCCATCATAATCAAAAAACGATCCAACAGATTCAGATTCGGTTTCGGACTTGCCGCCGCAAAAATGACCATTGCCTGATCCACATTTGCCACAGCCGGACGAATCAGCTCATTCTTTCGCGGAAGCAGTCTGTCAATGTTTCCGGTTTTTTCCTCTTCACTCAAAACCGCAATCTCCACATTGTCTCCCACCAATGGTTTCTGTTTGTCCTTTCTGAATATACCTTTTGCCTTACATTCATAGATACCGGATCCTACCACATAAACGTAGTAGAATCCGGCAATTCCCTTTATAATCTTTCCCTGCATATAAATTTGATCACTTTAATTCGTTTGTGTAAACTTAACTTCCTGCTCCTGCACATCAGACCCGGTTGTTCCATCTTCTCTGGTGTAATACCATGTGATCACATAGGTTCCGGAATCTGCTCCTGTAATACCGCTGCTGGTAGCCGAAAATGGGAAGTCGGTCACATGATCCCAGGAATCGATGATCTCATCACTTTCGGACTTGATCAATGCAATATCTGCATACTCAAGCTCAACATTGGTGGGGGCACTTATTTTTACAGAAGCGCTGTAGGTAGGCGTACTTCCTGTATTGCTCTCCTCGTTGTTCCCTTCATCACCGTTATTTTCCGGTTCGTCTGTCGGTTCATCCGTCGGCTCATCCGGGTCCTCCGTGGGCTCCTCGGAATCCTTTCCTGTACTGATCACGATCGTCACTGTTGTTCCTTTGCCTGCAGTTCTACCGCTGCTTGGAGACTGTGAAATGACATCTCCCTCCGGTACACTCTCGCTGGATCTATGATCTTTCGATACAATAAATCCGGCACTTTCCAGTTTCTCAACAGCCACAGACTCAGAATCGCCTTCCACATCAGGAACCTCGATTTCTTCCTGCTCATCCTCAGATCCGCTGCTTACAATAACATTTACCGTCGTTCCTTCTTCTACCGTCTTTCCGTCCGCAATATCCTGAGAAATAATCTGTCCTGCCTCATACCGCTCAGATGAAGCAGTACCCTTCTGATGAACCTTCAATCCCATATCCGCCAGTGCTGCCTCAGCCTCTGTGAGTGTCATACCTCGTATGTCAATCATCTTCAGCTCTTTTTCCTCCGGCTGCTCCTCGGAAACTACACTTGCTTTTGCATCATTTTCTTTATTTCCCAGGCTTCCGAAACTTCCAAACTTGAAGAAGCCAAGGAAGCTTCCCACCAGAAATACTACAATGGCAATAATGATAATAGCGGCTATAATACCCATTACAGTAACTGCGCGATCCATTCTGGAATGAACCGGGCCATCGTAATCATCATCGTCATCATAATCATCATCGTCATAATCGTCTTCGTAATCATCTTCATATTTTCTGGATGATTTTTTCGTTGATTTCTGCTTGATCTGATCCACCTCATCTCTGCTGATGACACGAGTCTTATCATTGCCCACGGGAGTGAGCACTACAAAATCCTCATCCGGGTTCAGCAACGCTTTTCTCAGATCAATCAACAGATCCTCAATCGTCTGATATCTCTTATCCACACTTTTCTGTGTACATTTCAAAATAATCTTTTCCAGACTGATCGGCAGATTCTGCGCATATACGCTCGGAGAGACCATCTCATCCTGCAAATGCTGGATTGCAATAGATACGGTACTGTCACCGTCAAACGGAACACGTCCCGTAACCATCTCGTACATTACAATACCGAGAGAATAGATATCACTCTTTCCATCCACATAACCGTTTCTCGCCTGTTCAGGAGAAGTATAGTGTACAGAACCCATCACATCGGAATGGATGGTATTTCCGCTTGCCGCTCTTGCAATACCAAAATCTGTCACCTTCACCTTTCCCTCAGTAGAAATAATAATATTCTGAGGCTTAATATCTCTGTGAATGATGTTTTTACTGTGAGCCGCCTGGATACCTCTTCCCACCTGAATGGCAATACTCAGACTTTCCTTAAAGGTCAGCTGGCCTTTTTTCTCAATATATGCTTTCAGAGTAATGCCTTCCACATACTCCATGACAATATAGTAAAAACCGTTTTCACTTCCTACATCATAGACATTGACAATGTTCGGATGCTCCAGCCCTGCCGCTGACTGTGCCTCGGAGCGGAACTTTGTCACAAATGCCATATCCTCACAAAATTCCTGTTTTAAAACCTTGATCGCCACATAACGTCCCAGTGTGTGATCTTTTGCCCTGTACACATCGGACATACCACCGGAACCAATGCGGTCTACTATCTCATATCTTCCTGCTATTGTTATTCCTTCACTCAACATTTACGCCACCTCATCAGGTTCAATGACAATTACCGTGATGTTATCCTTCCCGCCATTTTTATTTGCCAGATTTACCAACTGTTCCACACGTTTTTCCAGAATCTTTCCATTATGCAGAACATCAAATATCTCTTTTGTCGTTATCATACTGTGGAGTCCATCCGTACATAACAGAATTTTATCTCCGGGATTCAGATCCCATTCAAAAAAATCTGCCTCCAAAATCGGCTCCGCGCCCAAAGCTCTCGTAATGATATTCCGGTTCGGATGCTCGCGTGCCGCCTCTACATCCAACTGACCCATCCTCACCATTTCCTGAACCAGGGAATGATCCTCTGTGATCTGGGTTGCTTTTGCATCGCTCACCACATACAGCCTGCTGTCACCCACATTTCCCACGATCAGATGCCGGTCAAATAGTGTTGCGACAACTACTGTTGTACCCATCCCCTTCATTTCTGAATCGGAATCTGCATATTCCAACAAAAGCTTATTTGCCTCGCACACAGCGCGGTCCAATATTTCAATCGGATTCTCCTTGCTGCTCTCGGATACCTGCCCTACAATGGATTCGACAGCAAGCCTGGATGCGTATTCACCCGCTTTGTGCCCACCCATTCCATCGGCCACAATAAATAAATTTGGAAGATTCCCTACCGGGTCCTCCGAAACATACAGATAATCCTGATTGATCTCCCGGATCAATCCGATATCTGTCATGGAAACTATCCGCATTCAGCTAACCTCCTACTGCTGCTTTTTCTCTAATGTTTCTAACGAATCTGAGATTTCATTCAGATATTTTTTTCGTAACTGTCCACAGGCCCCGTCAATATCGCGACCCATTTCCCTTCTAATAGTAACATTTATTCCACATTTTTCAAGTTTATTTTGAAAATCTGTCACAGCTTTCTGCTTCGGCTGGACATATTTTCGCTCTTTTACGGGATTTACAGGGATCAGATTTACATGGCAATTCATTCCGCGGATCAAATCTGCCAGTTCTGCCGCATCCTCTCTGCTGTCATTTACCCCCGCTACCAGACTGTATTCAAAGGAAATCCTTCGTCCCGTCTGTTCAAAATAGTATTTGCAGGCATCCAGTACTTCCATTATATCATATGCATGTGCCACCGGCATCAATTCTTCTCTTTTTTTCTGAGAGGATGCGTGAAGAGATAATGCAAGGGTGATTTGCAGCTTTTCCTCTGCAAGCTGACGCATCCGGGGCACAATACCACAGGTGGACACGGTCAGATTCCTCTGACTGATATGAAGCCCGTGCTCGTCGGTCAGCATATGGATGAATTTGAGAAGATTCTCATAATTATCCAGCGGTTCCCCCGTTCCCATGACTACCACGTTGGAAATCCGTTCCCCAATGTCCGATCCGATCCGGTAAATCTGCTCCAACATCTCCGCCGGGGTAAGCCCCCGCACCAGTCCATCCAGTGTAGATGCACAAAAGCGGCATCCCATACGACATCCGACCTGGGAAGAAATACACACAGAATTTCCATGCTTATAGCGCATCAGCACACTCTCCACCATATGACCATCCTGCAGCAAAAAAAGATATTTTCTGGTACCGTCTATTTTGGAGCACTGTACTTCCACAGGCTTTAACACGGTCAGCTCACAGGTCTCCTTCAATGTTTCCCTGAGTGCTCCGGACAGGTTTGTCATCTCATCAAAGGAAACTGCCTGCTTTTGGTGCATCCACTGATAAACCTGACCGGCTCTGAATTTTTTCTCTCCCATATCCACGAAAAACTGCTGAAGCTCTTCCATGGACATGGATTTTATATCCATATGTTTCATTTTTACCTCTTATTCATGATTCGGGCACAAACTCCGGCTTTGTAATTGAAACACTGCAATATAGAAGCCATCCTGCATACCGGCTTTTGGCAGTATCTGCTGCTCAGAAAGCAATGCAAACTCAGAATGCTTTTCAAGAAACCATCTTGTATTCTCCTGATTTTCCGCTTCTGTGACGGTACATGTGCTGTAAACCAGCTTTCCGCCCGGTTTCACATAAGACTGTACCACATCAAGGATCTCCTTCTGAAGTGCTGCCAGTTCCTGTACGGATTCCGGCGTCACCCGGTATTTGATATCTGTTTTCTTTCCAATGACCCCCAAACCGGAGCAGGGAAGATCTGCAATCACGATATCCGCTTTTTTCACAAATGCTTCATCCGGTACTCTCGCATCCCACTTTTCCGCTGTCAAATTCTGAACACCGATCCGGTTTATATTTTCCTGAATCAGTGACACTTTATAGTCTGTCAGATCTCTGGCTGTCACATGACCCGTGCCCTGCAATTTTTCTGCCAGATGAATACTCTTTCCTCCGGGAGCCGCACAGACATCTATAATCACATCACCGGTCTTTACACCAGCACATTCTGCTGCCATCATAGAACTGATATCCTGTATGTAAAAAAGCCCCTTTTTAAATGTCGGTATATCCGTCAGTGTATCATACCCGGATATTTTTCTGGCATAGGGCAGATCCCCGGCAGGCTCCGTTCTGATTCCGGCATCTGTCAGTTCTCTGTCCAGCTCTTCCGGTGAAATTTGATTCAGATTTATGCGGATGGTAGTGGCATTCTCTGACAGAAAAGCCTGCAGCATCTGCTCTGTCTGCTCCCATCCAAACTGTTTTTCCCACATTGACACGATCCATTCCGGCATAGAATACCGCACCTGCATATAGTGAACCGGATCAGACTTTGCGTCCGGATAGATGATCTGATCCAGATTTCTTCCAATGTTTCTCAAAACACCGTTGACAAAGCCTTTTAAGGCGCCAAATCCTTTTTTTACAGCCAGCTTTACCGCCTCATTGCATGCTGCCGAATTTGGAACACCATCCATATATTTTAACTGATACACTCCCATCTCCAGAATAAACCGGATGGCAGGCTTCATTTTTTTCGTCTTTGTTTTTGAAAACTGGTCTATAATATAATCCAGTTCTATTCTGCGCTCCATCGTTCCCTCAAACAGACGGGTCATAAATTTACGCTCCTGCACCGGCAGATACCGATACTTTTCCAGTAAGCTGCGCAGAGCAAGATGACTGTAAGTGCCTTCACGCTCTGTTTCCAGCAGCAGTTCCAGCACAAGCAATCTCGTATTTATATGTTCACTCATAGTCATAACCTCATAAACACGTTATTAAACTTAACGTCTGTTTCGTCCATTTGCGATCACCAGCAGACGCAGTAATTGTAAAATACCCGACAGAGCACCTGCTACATAAGTAAGTGCCGCCGCCCTTAGTACGATCTTTGTATCCCTCAATTCCTCTGACCGAAGCATTCCTCTCTCACCCAGAATCTTTACCGCACGGTGAGACGCATTAAACTCCACCGGAAGGGTAACGATCTGAAACAGAACAGCAAAGGAAAAGAAAATAATTCCTATTTTAATGAGTACAGGACCGCTTAGCAGCAATCCCACAAGAATAAGGGGCCATGCAAGACTGGAACCAAAATTTGCAATGGGAACCAATGCGGTGCGTACCCGAAGGGGCGCATAACCTTTGTGATGCTGTATGGCATGTCCGCACTCGTGGGCTGCCACACCGATGGCAGCAACCGAGATAGAACCATAGACACTGTCTGACAGATTCAGTATCTTCGTAGCCGGATTATAATGATCTGTCAGATTTCCGGATACATGCGACACCTGAACGTCATAGATACCCGCATCCCGCAAAATCTTTTCCGCAGCCATAGCTCCCGTCATACCGGACATGCTGCGCACCTTAGAGTACCGGTTAAAGGTGCTGCGCACTTTTGCAGATGCAATGGCACAAATGATAATACCCAAAATCACCAGCAGATATGTCCAGTCAAAATAAAAGCCTCCATACCCATATCCATATCCAAAATTCATATATGCTAACATCCTGTCATCTCCTCTAACTATGCCCCAGCTTTAGCCCGGTCTCCACTGTAAAGCCCCGCAGAAACGCCTCCACAGGCATCCTCTTTTTGCCCTCGAGCTGAACCTCCGCCAACGCCAGCGCTCCTTCTCCTGTCTGCACCAGAATACGGTCTTTCGTGACCTCAACTACCGTTCCCGGTTTCCGGTCCCCACCCTGTTTTACGTCCGCCTTCCAGATTTTCAATGTTTTTCCGTTAAGACAAGTATATGCACTTGGCCAGGGATTTAAACCGCGAATCAACCGTTCAATTTCCACTGCCGGCATTTTCCAGTCAATCTGTCCCATCTGTTTTTTGATCATGGTCGTGTGTGTTGCCTGCGCGTAATCCTGCGGAGTAAATGCGGCTGTACCGTCCGCAAGTGCCTGCAGCGTACGCACGCAAAGCTCTGCCCCCACCTGACTTAAACGGTCAAACAAGCTCCCGCCCGTTTCATCCTCTGCCAGTGTCACCCTCGCTGTCATGATCATATCTCCGGTGTCCAGCCCCTCATCCATGCGCATGGTGGTAACTCCGGTTTCCTTTAACCCGTCAATGACCGCCCATTGAATCGGCGCTGCCCCTCTGTATTTCGGCAAAAGAGATGCGTGAACATTGACACATCCGTATTTCGGCATCTCTAAAATCTCTTTCGGTAAAATCTGTCCGAATGCCACTACCACGCAAATATCCGCATCAAACCGTCTCAGATATTCGATACATTCAGGCTCACGGACTCTCCGCGGCTGATATACCGGAATACCTGCCGCCAGAGCAGCTTCCTTCACCGGCGGAAACTGCATGGCTTTTCCTCTGCCTTTCGGTTTATCCGGCTGAGTCACCGCCAGCACGATCTCATGTCCCGCCCGGCGCAGTGCTTCAAAGGTTCCCACCGCAAAATCCGGTGTTCCCATAAATATAATCTTCATGCAAATCACTCCTTATTTACAGCAACGATCAATTACGCCTCTTCCTCTTCTTCCGGGTCTGCATATTCTACATCATGCAGCTCACCCTCCACTTTTTCCACATACATATGACCGTCCAGATGATCCAACTCATGACAGATGGCACGGGCAAGCAGTTCTTCGCCCTCCACTTCATATTCATCCATGTTTTCATCATAAAATCTTGCTTTCACATAGTTTGGTCTGGTAACCTGACCGGATTTTCCCGGCAGACTTAAGCATCCTTCCTGCCCGGTCTGCTCCCCGTCGGTCTCAAGGATCACCGGATTTATCATAACCAGCGGTCCCTCGCCCACATCGATCACTACAATTCTTTTCAAAATACCCACCTGCGGTGCGGCAAGTCCTACACCGTTTGCGTCATACATTGTCTCTAACATATCCTCGATCAGCATTTTTATGCGAGGGGTGACCTCCTTTACCTCGCGACATGTCTTGGTAAGTATCTCGTCACCCATAATCCGAATCGTTCTCAACGCCATTTTTTTATCCTCCTGATCTGTTTTATTTCACAAAATCTTGTATATCTATCTTTATTGCGGATTAAAGTCAAACTGAACATTCACTGTCTCAAACTCCCCGCCCTGCAGCGCCTGTTCCAGGCTGTCTTTCAGTTTCACCAAATTTTCATATTTATTACTCTTTATATAAATCTGTTTACGAAAAATATCATTTACCTTTGAAATGACCGCATCCGCCGGGCCGAACACCTGCAATGCTTGTTTTGTACTGTCTGCCGGGCACACAGCTTTCGACTTGTTCATATTTGAGACATCCCCGTCAATCCAACCTTTTATTCGGTCGCATGCCTCACTCAGCGCCTCCTCATTCGCTCCACTGATATGGATCATCAGCATATTCCAGAAAGGCGGATACCTCATAATACGGCGAAACTCCATCTCCCGCTCAAAAAAGGCTTCATAATCCTGTTCTGCCGCAGTTTGTACGCTGTAATGCTCCGGCTGATACGTCTGTATCACTGCATGTCCGGGCAGATCACCCCGTCCGGCTCTTCCTGCCGCCTGTGTGAGCAGTTGAAAGGTACGCTCCGCTCCATGATAATCGCTGATATGAAGCGACATATCTGCCGCCAGTACCCCCACCAGCGTCACATTTGGAAAATCATGCCCTTTTACGATCATCTGTGTACCGATCAAAATATCTGCCTCCTGATTTGCAAAAGCAGATAAAATCTGTTCATGGGCTCCTTTGTGTCTGGTAGTATCCGCATCCATACGAAGCACCTTTGCATGGGGAAACACTTTTTTTATGTATTCCTCCACCTTCTGCGTTCCGGCTTTGAAACCGCCTATATATTTGGAACCGCATTCCGGACAAACCTGTACGGATGTCTGCTCATATCCGCAGTAATGACAGATCATTCTGCCATTTTTATGCAGGTTCAATGACACATCGCAATGAGGACACTTTATCACATGTCCGCAGCTTCTGCAAGAAACAAAACCGGCTATGCCCCTCCGATTTAAAAACAACATGATCTGCTGTCCCTTATTCAGACGGTCTTCCATCAGCTCATGTAGCCTGTCGCTGAGTATAGAACGGTTTCCTTTCCGCAGTTCCTCTCTTAAATCCACAACCTCCACCTGAGGCAGAGGACTTGTTTTCGCTCGCTCCTTTAACTGAAACAAACGGTATTCCCCCGTCTGCGTCCGGTAATAGCTTTCCATAGAAGGGGTGGCTGAGCCGAGCACAACCGTAGCTCCCACCATCTGCGCCCGGTGTATGGCAGTCTCCCTTGCATGATAGCGGGGCACTGTTTCACTTTTATAAGAAGATTCATGCTCCTCATCGATAATGATCAGTCCCAGATGCTCAAACGGCGTAAACAGCGCCGATCTTGGTCCGATCATCACATCCAATAATCCCTTTTTTGCCTGCTCGTAGGCATCATAACGCTCACCCTGTGCCATGCGGGAATGAAGCACTGCCACGCGGTCGCCAAACCTGTTATAAAAACGCATGACCGTCTGATAAGTCAGGGCAATCTCCGGTATGAGCACGATCGCCTGACGGTCCTGTGCAATAGCTCTGGCGATCAGTTCTATATAAACCTCCGTCTTTCCGCTTCCGGTCACTCCATGAATCAGGCAGGGCTTGTGTATCCCCGCAAGAAAATCCGACCAGACAGCTTCCACTATGTGCTGCTGAGCCGGATGTAAAAGCGTCACACCCTCATTTCGTTTTAATCCGGACAAGGTACTGCGGTACATACGGGTGCTTTTCACTTCCAAAATCCCCTGTTCTGCCATTGCACGAATGACCGCGGCTGTAATATTCAGCTTCGACGTGACCACCTCATAGGGCAGTTGTGCCTGCTCCAGCAATGCGGATAACAATCTGGCTCTGGCGGTGCGATGTTTTCGCTCCAGCTCACCAAGCAGTGTTTTTGCCTCCTCACGTTCCAGCTTCAATACGACGGTCCGCTGTTCTTTTTCTTTTTTCTTCTGTTTTACGGGAAGCACGGTCTTTAATGCCTGATTCATTGTGCCTCCATACACTTCCCGCATCCATGCTGCCAAAGACATGAGATGATGCTCCAGGGAAATACTATCCTTTTTCATGCTCAGTATTTCCTTCGTCTTTGACACGTCAAATTTCGGAACATCAGACATGCCTACCACATATGCGCTGCGTCGTTTGTTGTGAGTGCCAAAGGGCACTTCCACCTGCATCCCCGGCTGCAATACGTCACGCAGATGTGCCGGAATCCGGTACTGAAATGTCTTATCCAGTTTTTCATATGAAATATCAATAATTACATCTGCAAACTCTGACATAATGCCTCCTTGTTCGAAAAGAAACCTCCGCCGGAGCTCTCTTTCGCATGCCTGACAACGAAAAGGAACCTCCGCCGGAGCTTCCTTTCGCATGCTTGGCAACTAAAACTGCATTCCTCAGGCAATCACGATTCGCTCTCGTGATTAGCTATGGCTGAACTGTTTTGTAATATATGCTGATACATGGATTTTGCCGCAGGCGCCATAAACTCCGGGTCCAGCGCAGAAATACCGATGATCCGATATGCCGCAGGCTCGATGGGATAACAGTCCACAGAATAAGGGATATCCCACATGACCATCTCCGGCATAATACAAATGCCAAATCCGGCTGCCACCATTGCCACCGTGGAAAGATCATCCACCACATGATAGCCGGTGTGAATGTTTATTTCATTTGTTTTCAGGAAATTCTGAATATCCGCATCGGTACTCTCCATCTGGGATACAAAGCTCTGTCCCTGCATCTCCTCCACGGTCATGCAGGCATGCTCCTTACTCTTTGGAAAGCCCTTAGGCACCACACAGAGCAGCGGATCCCGGTACAGCGGTTCGATGGGCAGGTCTTCCGCACTGGATACGGACAAAAAGCCCAGATCCACGATCCCGTTTTTGATCCAGCAGGATACATCCGCATAGGTGCCCTGATAAATTTCAATGGTCACACCCGGATATTTTTTCTGAAAAGAATGTATGATACCCGGAATCCAGTTGGTGCATACACTGGAAAAACAGCCGATCTTCACATGTCCCTGCTCCAGCCCGTTAAATTCCAGAATCGCCTGTCTCAGATTTGAATCACTGGTGAGCACAGAGTTGACATAAGGCAGCAGCTGCTCTCCATAATTTGTCAGTGTAACGCCCGATTTGCGGCGGTTAAACAGCAGAAAGCCCAGCTCCTGCTCCATACCTGCAACCGCATGACTGACGGCTGACGGGGTCAGGCTCAGAATCTGGGCTGCCTTTTGAAAACTCCCCTGATCCACGACGGTCTTAAAAATCTGATAAGATAGTAATGTCATGGGAAACCTCTTTTACAATTTTATATTCTTCAGCAAATCCGCAAAGGAAGTTCCGATATTTTCACTCTTTGGAATCTCAACCTTGATTTCTTCTTCCTCTTTTTTTTCTTCGATCAGAGCACGAATGCTCAAAGAGAGCTTTCCTCCCTCATTTTTAATCACTTTGACTTTGACATCCTGTCCTTCTTTCAGTACTGCGGACGGATGTTTGATACGTGTATCGGAAATCTGGGAAATATGCACCAGTCCGCTGATTCCATCACCCAGATCGATAAATGCACCGTAATCCTTCAACGTCTCTACTTTTCCATCCATCACAGAGCCCACCGCAATGTCAGCTACTTTTTTCTGCTTGTCCGCCCTTGCAGCCTCCTGTAACAGCTCTTTTGCAGACAACACCAGCTTATCATTTTCACGGTCTGCGGTGATGATGCGCACACGCACTTCCTTACCAAGATAATCGTTTAAATCCTCCACAAATTTAAGTGCCAGTCTGGAAGCCGGAATAAAGCCCCGGATACCTTCTACTTCCGCAATGACACCTTTATTTACGATGCCGCATACGGTTACAGTAAGTACCTCTTTTGCCTCGTACAACTCCATGATCTTGTTCCATGCCAGGATCGTGTCTGTATCATGCTCCCCATCCCCCATATACTGATAGGATGCTTCTAATTCCTGCTCCATGTCTTTCATAGTTACGTTTTCGTTTTCCATTATATTTTCCTCCACAAACAATTTTCCGCCTTTGCCGAAAATTCTCATTTCGGTCCGCATATACACATTATACTGTGACAGCACTTTTTTATCAACACAAAAAATCCGGTTTATTGCTCTGGCGAGAGGCTGTGGCACCGGATGTTTTGGGGATTGTGAAGCATCGTCCGGCGGGGAGGGCTGAAAGAGGCATATTTTATTTTCAACCTCGCTGCACTGGATTTTGCTCAGAAGAGGATTTTGAATCCTTTTATTTGCGCCTGCGCTGCAAAAATGGGTTGCTGCTCGGCGCATTTGATTCAAAATCCTCTTCTGGAAAAATCAGCGTGCATCTCACAAGAAAATAAAATATGCCTCTTCCATCCCTCCCCGCCGGACGATGCATTTACGTTGCCAAGCATGCGAAAAAACTCCAGTGGAGGTTTTTTCGTTTTCAAAACAAGTCGGTACCACAGCAAAATCGCAGAGCCACAAACCTTCTGCCGATTCGGGCGGCTTCGCCGCTGTTGATTTTCTGTCGACTTTTGCACCGCAGGCGCCAAACGCTAAAGGTTTACCGGGGAAGTATTTACACCGCAACGAAAAAACGTAGATGTATTCAAAAGACGCATACGATTTGTCGTTGTGCGATTTTGCTGTGGTACCGGCTTGTTTTGAAAACGTAAATGCATCGCAATGTCAAAGTAAGGACTGTAAGAGGAGCCTTTTCTTTTGCTCTGAATTGCACGCTGATTTTACCAGAAGCGGGGTATGACTTGCCTGCGCCGAGCAACAACCCATTTTTGTTGCGCAGGCGCAAATAAAACATGTTATGCCCCGCTTCTGTGAAAAATCCAGTGCAAAGAAGTGAAAAAGAAAAGGCTCCTCTTATCAGGACTTATAGACATGCGATGCCTCACCCCCCAACATCCGACACCACACCCTTTCGCCAGAGCAATAAACCAGAATTTAAAAAGTGAGCTGCCCCCACGTTCCCATGGATGCAGCTCACGCTTTATTAAAACAACTCAATCACTCTCTGAAATTATTCGCCATATTTCTCAATACGCGCTCTCTTTACCTCTTCGATCTCATCCAGACGCTCCTGCCACAGTCTCTGTGCAGTCGGCGCCCAGTTTTGCGCATACGGAAGAGTCTTTGCGATCAGATCGTCTACCGGCTCCTCCGCCTGCATATCGGTAGAATGTGCGCCTGAAGCCTCTACCATCTTTTTGATCTCCTGCGGATTCTCGAGCATCGGGCAAGGCTGGAGCATATTATCGTTGAACGGCATTGTCTGATGATACTGCATGAACAACGGAGACTGCAGACACTCAAGCAGCGAATGCTCCTTGATATTCATGTTGGAGTAATGGATGAATACGCATGGCTCCACATCACCGTTTGGATTGATATGCAGATAGTTCTTGCCGCCGGCGATGCATCCGCCTACAAACTCCGCATCGTTCTGGAAGTCCAGGGTAAACAGCTTGATCGGGCATTTTTTACTTCTCACATAGCGGACGCGCTGTACCATATACTCACGCTGTTCCGGAGTAAGCAGCAGGTCTGTGCTGGCATCTTTTCCAACCGGCATATAGTGGAAGAACCAGGACAGGATCGCTCCTTTGTTTACCAGCATCTGAAGGAACTCATCGGATGTAACTACCTTATAATTTTTACTTGTATAGCAGATGGATGTTCCGAACAGAAGTCCATACTCTTTCATCAGGTCCATTGCGTGCATAACACGGTCAAATACACCCTGGCCGCGTCTGTCGTCGTTTGTCTCCTCGTATCCTTCGACGGAAACAGCAAATGACAGATTGCCAAGACGCTGTACCTCTTTACAGAACGGTTCGTCAATAAGAGTACCGTTTGTAAAAATGTGGAACGCACAGTCATTATGTTTCTCAGCCAGCATCAGGATATCTTTTTTACGAACCATTGGCTCTCCGCCGGTCAGGACAAAGAAATGGATACCCAGCTCTTTTGCCTCAGTGATAATCTTATCCAGTTCCTCATTTTTCAAAGAAAGCTGATGACCATACTCTGCTGCCCAGCATCCGGTACATTTTAAGTTGCAGGCGCTGGTCGGATCCATCAGGATGACCCACGGTACATTGCACTGATATTTTTCCCGGTTCTCTCTTACTTTCTTGAATCCGGTCAGACCGGCCTCAAATCCCATGTTCAGAACATGCTGTTTCACCACGTTTGGATGAAGTGTATCCAGAGCGTTGTAAATCATCTGTGTCCATTTTTCTTCCGGGTTGCCCAGCACTTCGTCCGCATTATCCCAGAAATAATCCGGAAAGTTCTTTCCCGCGATTTTACGCGCCAGATTCATCAGTTTTACCAGGTTCTCTTCTTTGTTTTTATTGATATATTTGTACACGCCTGTGAAAGCCAGCTCAAAGGACTTTCTTGCCGCCATATGTTTTACGTCCATTTTCAATATCCTCCCTCAAGTCGTATCTTACTGTTCATCCTTATAGTTTTTGTAACCTTTTTTCACGAATGGATGCTCTGCCCAGATCTTATCAGCATGCTCTGCCCACTCTGAAGCATAAGACTCACATTTCCCGCACAGATGCTCTACCGTCTCAGGTGACTGTAAATCAGTAGAATGTGCTCCGGTCTTGTGTACCATTTCCTGAAGTTTTTCCGGATTCTCAAGCATCGGACACGGACGCAGCATATTGTCATTGAATGGCTGACCGTCTCTGTATGCCATGAACAACGGCTGTTTCAGACACTCAAGCAATGTATTCTCACGGATGTTTGCTCCAGAGTAATGGATGAATACGCATGGCTCCGCATCACCGTTTGCATTGATATGGAAGTAGTTACGTCCGCCTGCGATACATCCGCCTACAAACTCTCCGTCATTCTGGAAGTCAAACAGTACGATCGGTTTACCGCCTTCAAACGCGCGAACCTCACGAAGTCTCTTGTAAATATACTCACGCTGCTCCATGGTAGGCATCAGCTCTACGTCCGCCTCATTTCCAACCGGCATATAATGGAAGTACCATGCATAGCGGCATCCGTGTTCTATCATCAGATCAAAGAACTCATCAGACAAAACAGCATCCATATTTTTTCTTGTGTAGCATACGGACGTACCGAAGAACAGTCCGTACTCCTTCATCAGATCCATTGCGTGAAGCACCTTCTGGAAAATACCGTCTCCGCGGCGTCCGTCGTTTGCATCCTCAAATCCCTCAAGGCTGAGAGAGAAGGAGAAGTTGCCAAGCTTCTGTACTTCCTTACAGAACTCTTCATCGATCAGCGTACCGTTTGTAAAGCTGTGGAATGCACAGTCATTGTGTTTCTTTGCCAGTTTCAGAAGGTCGGCCTTGCGAACCAGAGGCTCTCCGCCGGTAAACATATAGAAGTAAACGCCGATCTCTTTACCCTGAGTTACGATGCTGTCCATCTCTTCGTAGGAAAGATTCAGTTTATAGCCATATTCCGCCGCCCAGCATCCGGTACACCTCAGATTACACGCGCTGGTCGGATCCATCAGGATCAGCCACGGAATATTGCACTGATGTACAGTTCTCAGCTTACGGATTACCTTGGTTCCATAAAAAGCGGCCTCAAACCCAAGGTTCAGCGCTGTCATTTTTGCTACATTCGGATGCAGCTCATCCAGCATTTTATTTACAAACTTCATCCACTTGTGATCCGGGTTCTGAATGATCGCTCTTGCGCCTTCATATGCCTCCGGTTTGAAAGCGTCACCCATAAATTTCTGAGCCAGATCTACGATCTGAAGTAATCCCTTTTCTCTGTCCTTGTTCAAACGTCTCAGAGCCACATCGATTGCCGCACTGAACGCTTTTCTCTGCATAGTATGTGATAAACTAGCCATTTTCGTATACTCCCCTTTCCTTTTATTTTCATCTTCTTTGTAATAAGTCCAACAACTAATCCATTTCAGTCACATGTGTATTTTCCAACACTTGTTGATTTTTCAACTATTGTATAGTATAATAAATAAAACAAAATGACAACCATCAATTTACTTTTTCTATGTCACTTTTCCCACAAATTACATTAAATCTGTTTGATAATTGACATGTAAACTTGTGTTTGATGTGAAAGGAAACCACAAGATATGGCAACTGACCGAAGAACAAAATATACAAAAAATGTAATCAGGCAGGCTCTGCTGGAATTATTAAAGGAAAAGCCGATTTCCAAGATCACCGTCACCGACATCTGCAAGCTGGCCGACATCAACCGCAGCACCTTCTATTCTTATTATGAGGACGTGTATGCCCTGATGAATCAGATGCAAAATGAACTGTTTGAAAACATTGTCTTCACCCTGAGTACCCAGAACTGGTTTGAAGATCTGCTGAATCTGGTGGATCAGAACAAGGACTTATGTCAGGTTCTCATCGGTCCTCACGGAGATACCTCCTTTATCCGCCAGCTTATGTATCTTGGTTATGACAACAGTATGAAAATGTGGCATAAAATGTATCCTAATGCAGACGAATCCACCATGGATTTCTCTTTCGCTTATCTGGCAAACGGAGTCATCGGTATTCTGGAAAACTGGATATCCAATGATTACAATCCTTCTATTGATAAAGTAGGCGAGCTGCTCATGGGCATTTCCATGAAAGGACTTGACTTCATGAAAGGTGAGGACAAATAATTTTTAATTCTGACAATTAAAAAGACATCTCAAAAAGAACCTTGTCGAAACTGTTCTTTTCTGAGATGTCTTTTCTGTCTGTTTTTATCTATACTTCCGGCCGGATATGAATATCAAATTCAAAATAATCCCCGTTCAATCTGTATTTCTGTGCCAGCTGAGGGCCACAGCTTCCGGAACCGATACCGCTCTGACGGTAATCGATACAAAATACGGTATAACCGGATTTTTCCAATTCATAATTATGCCGCTTCGTTGTCAGCTCTTCCTGTGTATACTCGGAAAGATTAAAGCTGAACGGCTTCCCGTCATACACCTTCCATGTACCTGCCTCGCCGCTGACTATTACATAATCGCACTGATAATGGCTGCCATTTTCCTGGGGCTTGATATAATCTTCGTGCATATCGGCTACCTTTGCCTCAAATACACCCAAATGGCTGGCTCTGCGTTTGTCAATATAAGACTCATACGGTCCATAGCCATAATAGGTACAGTTTTCAAAGCTCTTGGGCAGGAACAGGCGCATACCAAATCTCGGCAGATAAGCCTCATCGATGCCAAAATGTATCTCTTCCCCGGACGGAACCTTGAAGTATTCCGGATATGCACGGTTGATAGCATTCCTCTCAATATCCATATGGGAAAGTATGGTTCCATCCGGCTTGATGGTCCATGTGATCTGAATCTCCAAAAACTTTTGCAGATAGACCGGAGCCATGGATACGGACGCTTTAATCTGAAGGCTTCCATCTTCCATGGAAATAAATTCGGAGTCATATGCTCTGGTAATGGGCGCATTGTAGTGAGCCTCCTCCCACTCAGTGCGCACGATGCGGTCGTTATCTGTGGGGGCACGCCAGATGTTCAGCTCCATCGGTTTTTCAATAAATGCTTTTCCTTTATAGAGTAATGCGTCAAAAAGACCCGTGAATTTATTATAAGTGTAAGTAAAGTTTTTGCCAATGATCACTGCATTGCGGTCATCCTGGGAATAGGATACCCTATCAAAAGCACAGGATTCCGCTTCGATCATACGGATCAGATCCGTATTTACATTCTCATTCAGATCATGCTGGTCAAATCCAAGAATATCGCCTGCTTTTACAAACTCATCCTCCTCTTTTTGGCGGGAATAAATGATAACCGAACGTTTGCCCTCACCTGCAGCCTCGATGGGAAGTTTTACTTCTTTCCTGGTTCGGGGCGCCACATCTAAAATTTTCTCATCATCAACGGTTCCCTCAGACACTTTCCTTCCATCCACAAGGATATCATAAGTCAGATAAAGCGTATCCTTCAGGTTTGTGTAATCCAGATTGTTCTGAAGTACATAGATTCCCTTCTGCACATCCACTGCATGTACACGCACCGGACGATGGACATTTTTGTACTCAGCCAGACCGGTATGGGGTGTACGGTTCGGATATACAAGACCATCCATACAGAAATTACCGTCATGAGGATACTCCCCAGAGTCTCCGCCATAGTAAAATTTCTCTTTTCCGTTTTCTGCTATGCCTGCATATACTGCATGGTCGCACCACTCCCAGACGAAGCCGCCCACAAAACCGTCATACTGCTCTTCCAACTGATAATACTCCTCGATATCCCCGGGGCCATTTCCCATTGCATGAATAAATTCGCACTGAATAAACGGTTTATCCGGATCATTATCAAAGTACTCATGCATCTCTTTGACGGAGGCATACATACGGCTGTACAGATCAATATTGGAAAAATCCACCTTTCCGCGCAGCGGTTTATCCGGATAATGCATACAGCCCTCATAATGCGTCAGTCTGGACAGATCATAAGATTTTGTCCACGCAAGGGCATCCTCAAAGCCGCAGCCATATCCGGCTTCATTTCCCATAGACCAGACTACGACACATGGACGGTTCTTGTCGCGCATTACATTCTTCTGCACACGGTTTACGATGGACTCGGAGAAATCCGGATTGTCGCAGATCATAGAAGGAAACGCATGACGTTCTCCCCGTTTTTCAAAAATATTCAAGCCATAAAGCCATACGGTTCCGTGAATCTCAACATCAGACTCATCGATCACATAAAAGCCATATTCGTCTGCCATCTGGTAAAATTCCGGCGCATTCGGATAGTGACTGGTGCGGATAGCATTAAAATTATGCTGTTTCATAAGCGCCATATCTTTTCTGATATGCTCCGTAGTAACAGCAGAACCCACATACGGATCGCTGTCGTGACGGTTGGTTCCCCGGAAACGTACCTTTTCACCGTTCAGATATACTACAATGCCTTCGATCTTAATCTCACGGAAACCTACTTTTTCGCGGATCACTTCCCCTTCCGTCTCCAAAATCAAAGTATACAGATATGGATTCTCCGCATTCCACAGCGTAATATCAGACACCGAGAAATCAATGGAGGAATCTGCGGATACACCGCAAACCACTTCCACGCCCGCTTTATCAAACAGTTTATAGCGTACCGGAATCTCCTCTCCCGAAAATTCCAGCGGAATATGTACATCTGCCGCGGTATAATGATCTTTCAATGTCATTTTTACAAAATAATCCCGCAGATGGGACGCCGGACGGGAAAGAATATACACATCTCTGAAAATTCCGGATGTACGGAATTTGTCCTGATCCTCCAGATAAGAACCGTCACACCATTTCAGCACAAGGACCGCAATGGTATTTGTCCCCTCCTTAATATATTCTGTCACATCAAATTCTCCGGTAGAATGTGACACCTGACTGTAGCCCACAAACTGTCCGTTCAGCCACACATAATAACAGGAATCCACACCCTCAAAGTTCAGATAAAAGGCATCACATCCCTCCGCCTTTTTAAACTGGAAGGTACGCACATAAGTACCGCATGGGTTTTCATATGGTACATAAGGCGGATCAAACGGGAACGGGTAACGCACATTAGTATAATGATGAATATCGTATCCATGATCCTGCCAGTTAGACGGAACCGGAATGGTATCATATCCTTCTGTGTTATACCCCTCTTTCCAAAATTCCTCTGTCACATCATACACACTGTTATAATAATGAAAATCCCAATCGCCATTCAACAGGCAGAAACGATCTGTCTGTCTGCGGCATTTCCAATCGGCCGGCTGCGCAGCAGAAGTCGGAATATAGTAAGCGCGCAAGGGCTCCGTATTTACAGACAGCGTTTTCAGATCCTCATAATATTTCGGAACTATCATAATAAAAATCCCCTCCAAGTAAATTTAATGTCTTTTCTTATATTTTTCTTCGCAATATTTGCAGCGGTAAATCTCATTTTTTTCATCTGCAAGATAGAAAATCTGATCCAGCTCCTGCTCGATGGAAGTGATGCAGCGCGGATTGCGGCATTTGATTACATTTTTGATCTTCTTCGGCAGCACCAGTCTCTTTTTATCTACGATCTCCTCACCTTTGATGATATTGACAGTGATGTTATGATCGATAAATCCAAGCACGTCCAGATCCAGCATATTGATATCACATTCTACCTTAATGATATCTTTTTTACCCATTTTATTGCTTCTTGCATTCTTAATGATCGCTACGCAACAATCCAGCTTATCCAGATGAAGATAATGATAGATCTCCATGCTGGCACCTGCCTGGATGTGGTCAAGTACAAACCCTTCCGTGATCGCTCCTACGTTTAACATGATACATCCACCTCCAATAATGTGAGAATCAACGCCATACGGACATATACCCCATACTGCACCTGTTTAAAGTAAACCGCTCTCGGATCATCATCCACTTCCACTGCGATCTCATTGACACGCGGCAGTGGATGAAGTATCAGCATATCTTCCCTGGCCGCTTTCATTTTTTCTGCATTGAGAATGTAAAAATCCTTCATGCGGATATATTCCTCTTCATTGAAAAAGCGTTCCTTCTGCACTCTGGTCATATACAGGATATCCAGCTCCGGCATAGCATCCTCCAGACGAACAACCTCTTTAAATTCGATATTGTTCTTGCGCAGCACATCCTCCCTGATATAACTCGGCACACGCAGCTCTTCCGGTGAGATCAGTATAAATTTCACATTCGGATATCGGATCAATGCATGGATCAGAGAATGTACGGTACGTCCGAATTTCAGATCCCCGCACAGACCGATGGTCAGATTGTCAAAATGTCCTTTCAAAGAATGGATCGTCAGTAAGTCCGTCAAGGTCTGCGTCGGATGCTGGTGACCGCCATCTCCGGCATTGATCACCGGAATGGTAGATTTTTCAGAGGCTACCAGAGGAGCTCCCTCCTTCGGATGCCGCATGGCACAAATATCTGCATAACAGGAAATGACGCGGATCGTATCTGACACGCTCTCTCCCTTTGCTGCGGAAGAACTGTCTGCACTGGAAAATCCAAGTACCTTTCCTCCCAGATTCAGCATGGCCGCCTCAAAACTGAGTCTCGTACGTGTACTCGGTTCGTAAAAGCAGGTAGCGAGTTTTTTGCCCTCACAGGCATGTGCATACTTTTCAGGATGCGCTTCAATATCATTGGCAAGACGAAGCAGTTTGTCCAGCTCGTCAACGGAGAAGTCCAACGGACTCATCAGATGTCTCATATTATGCCTCCTTTTCTTCTATTCAATATATGAGCACAAAGACAAATGCTTTGTGCTCTCTCTTTCCGATTCGTTTGGGATTATTGTATCATATACAGTAAAAAAAGCAAGAAAGAGCACTGCTTTTTTTCCAAAAACAAGTAACCGGCTTTTACATTTGTTTTCCGTCAATCTGATTACGAATCTCCTGCATCTGGTAATCCAGCTCATTGCTGACCAGCGCACAGTGGCGCAGCTTTGCCACAATCTCATCCGCATTTTCAACATCTTTTTTGTATTTCATCTTATGATCCAGGCTTGCCCAAAAATCCATAGCAATCGTGCGAAGCTGCAGTTCCACGCGCATAGGCTTTTTCTCCTCCGCCAGAAAAATAGGAACCTCCAGGATCAGATGCAGACTGCGGTACCCGTTTGGCTTTGGATTTTTGATATAATCCTTTTCCTCGATCAGTGTCACATCATCCTGTTTAACGATCAGATTCCGAACCGTATAAATATCCTCCGGAAAAGAACAGATCACACGGATTCCGGCTACGTCATTGAGGTTCTCCTCGATACTCTGTATTGTCAGGGGCAGTCCTTTTTGCTGAAGCTTTTCCAGAATACTCATGGGCTCTTTTACTCTGGTTTTGATCGTCTCGATGGGATTCAGATTGTTGTTGATGGAAAATTCTGCATTCAGAACCTTCAGTTTTGTCTCTATCTCCATCATCGCACAGCGATATTGCATCATTAAAGTGACAAACGGTTTTGTCTGAGAGAGAATCCTGTCCGGATTTTCGCTGTGTACTATACTCTCGAACGTAAAATTATGCTCTATGTCCACACTCTGCTGTGGCTTTTGTGTCGGTTTTTTCATTTGTATTACTCCTTGGAACTTCTTTTTTGCCGCTCATGCAGCACAGATCATTTCAAATCACAGTATAAAAGAGAATGGTAAGGGGTTCAATCCAAAGGGGCATAATTTTAGAATCTTTTAAGAAAAGTAAATTGACAGTACAAGAAAGCAATGCTATCGTTACGTCATAAAGATATGAGGAAGCGAAATTCTTATGGAGCAAAAAAAGATACAGGGAATTCGGTTTCAAAAAGAGGGAAAAATCGGTGCATTCGGAGGTTCTAACTGGAAAACAGAACGAATATCACAGTTGAACGCTTTCGCAAGCGCAAATGGGCTGCAGCCCTTTACAGTCACCAGCCCGAATTTCGGTCTCGCCCATCAGATCGCTGATCCATGGGGCGGCGGCTGTACTACCCTGACCGGACCGGAACATGAATCTGACCGGGAATGGTGTCAGAAAACCGACATACAGATCATCGCCTATTCCTCTCTTGCAAACGGATTTTTCTCCGGAAAATTTAAAAGTGATGAATATGCGCTGGCAAAACGGATTTTAAATCAACCTGCCCTTACCGCTTATCTGTGCGAAGAGAATATGGAACGCCTCCGCCGGGCAGAACTGCTGGCAGAAAAATACAAGGCAAATGTGGCGCAGATCGCACTTGCATGGCTCTTCTCCCATCCGCTTAAAGCTGCAGGGATTTTGAGCGGTTCCTCCACGTCACGCTATGCAGAGGCGATAGAAGCCACGCAGATCAAATTGTCCGAACAGGAGATGGCGTGGCTGGATCTCACCCATATATAAAATTCGGTTTGTCGCTTTGACGAAAGGCTATGGCTCCGGATGTTTTGGGGATTGTGAGGCATCGCATGTCTGTCAGTCCTGATAAGAGGAGCATTTTCTTTCGCACTTCTTTGCACTGGATTTTTCTCAGAAGGGGGACAGACAATCCTTTATTTGCGCCTGCGCTACAAAAATGGGTTGTTGCTCGGCGCATTTGATTCTCTGTCCCCTTCTGGTAAAATCAGCGTGCAATTCAGAGCAAAAGAAAATACTCCTCTTACAGTCCTTACTTGACATTGCGATGCATTTACGTTGCCAAGCATGCGAAAGAAATCTCCGATGGAGGTTTCTTTTCACGTTTAAACCAAGCCGGCACCATAGCAAAATCGCAAAGTAACAAACCTTCTGCCGATTCAGGCAGCTTCACCGCTGTTGAAATTCATTGCCTGCATTCAAAACAGTATGGCTGTTTGACGATTTGGTGCCCAAATGGTGACTGAGCAAGACGAACGCACTGAGAGTTAGAGAGGCGAAGACCCATTTATCTTGACAGTTGATGAAAGTGATTGACTCTACATAAACACCATGCTCTATTGTTTTTTTGTCCATAAAGCCTTTGTTTGCAAGGCTTATTGCCCCTCTAATGCGTAACATAGTGGCATAACAAGGCAGTTCCAAACGTCTCTATATTGTTTACTTGTGGTGCTAAAATGATGCTCAACTTTACAAAACCAACTTATGCGGCGATATAAAGCAATAAACAGATATGCGCAAGAAAGCCTTGATTTTTTAGGCAATTTCAAGCATTTTCTATAAACATTTATAAGGACTTATTAGACGATTTTCGTCTATCAAATCAATAAAAAATAATATGTCTTTTATCATCAGAAATCATATTCCATTGAACAGGCAGTGGACACCGCCTGTACGGAATGTATCAATCATCCTTCTCTGTTACGGAAAATGGATCGTGAGGATGGGTATGAGGATGGATTTGCTGATGGCAAGTCCGCCGGATTTATAGAAGGCGAATCTGCCGGATTCACAAAAAGCCAAACCCAAATCATCCAAAATATAATTATTTCCCCAATTTTGTTTTCGGCTTGCTTTTTGTGCACAGATGTGATATATTTTTCTTGGGCAATTATTGATTTCTGAATAATTCAATATAGCCATCCGGCTATTCTTTATCAAATGCTCTTCTGCATTTCTACAGAAAATTCATTGCCTGCATTCAAAACACTGTTGTTTTATAAAAAATCTTAATTTATAATGGAGGTAATGAATGAAACGGAAGAAATTTTTTTCGTGGAATCTGCACCATGCGTTTCGCATCCGCAGAAACCACAAGGATGTCCTGTTTGTCCGCCTGTTCCAGAACAAAAAGGATCTGCTTTCTCTGTACAATGCGTTAAACGGGAGCGATTACACCGATGAGAACCAGTTATACATCAACACATTGGATGACCTGATTTACATAAGTGTAAAAAATGACGTGTCATTTATCATCGGCAATCATATCAATTTATATGAGCACCAATCCTCCTTCTGCCCCAACATGCCGGTTAGGGGACTGATCTATCTGGCTCGTCTTTACAAGGCTTATATTGACATGAACAGGTTGAACATTTACGGGACGAAGCTGGTTTCCCTGCCGAAACCACAGT
>CAYRZL010000029.1:0-27560 GCA_964428795.1 uncultured Lachnospiraceae bacterium
GAAAAGCTAAAGGAGGATTTTAAGATGGCTAATAAGTATGCAGGAACTAAGACGGAGAAAAATTTACAGACTGCGTTTGCAGGAGAAAGCGAAGCAAGAAACAAGTATACCTATTTTGCAAGTGTAGCGAAAAAAGAGGGCTATGAGCAGATTGCAAGTCTGTTTTTGAAAACAGCGGATAACGAGAAGGAACATGCCAAAATGTGGTTTAAGGAGCTGGCAGGATTAGGTGACACAGCAGAGAATCTGGCAGCGGCTGCAGCGGGGGAGAATTATGAATGGACAGATATGTACAGTACCTTTGCGAAAGAGGCAGAGGAAGAGGGCTTTAAAGTACTGGCGGCAAAATTCCGCATGGTAGCTGAAATTGAGAAAGCGCACGAGGAGAGATATCGTGCACTGCTGAACAATGTGGAGATGAAAAATGTTTTTGAAAAAGGTGAAATGACAATGTGGGAGTGCAGAAATTGCGGTCACCTTGTGATGGGCAAGAAGGCTCCGGGAATCTGTCCGGTATGCGCACATCCCCAGAGTTTCTTTGAAGTAAGAAAAGAAAATTATTAGAAAACAAAATTATTGAGCGGGCTCTGAAACATGAGCCTGCTTTTTTTGAAATGTATAGTTTGTCATATCATATTTTCAATCGTTTCGTTTTCAATCGTTTTGCAATCCCTGGGGTCCGGGATTGCAGTTTCCCGGTGTCTGGTGTACAATAAATACAAAATTTACCAGAGAGTGGGGAGATAAATTTGGAAAAAAGGATTATTCAAGTGGAAGAAAAGGTACCGGTAAAACAACTGGTTCCTCTGAGTATTCAGCACCTGTTTGCCATGTTTGGTGCAACCGTGCTGGTGCCCTTTGTTTTCGGCATCAATCCGGCAATCGTATTATTTATGAACGGTGCGGGTACGTTGCTGTTTATTTTGATTACAAAGGGTAAGGCGCCGGCGTATCTGGGTTCCAGTTTTGCGTTTTTGGCGCCGGCAGGAGTCGTGATCGCCAAGTATGGGTTTGAGTACGCCCAGGGCGGTTTTGTAGTTGTAGGTTTATGTGGGTGTCTGCTGGCGTTCATAATCTACAAATTTGGTACAAAATGGATCGACATTGTGCTTCCGTCGGCAGCTATGGGACCGGTTGTCGCATTGATCGGTCTGGAGTTGGCAGGCTCTGCTGCTTCAACGGCGGGACTTACGGGAGTAGAGCACGTGGATTCGAAGAATGTGATTGTGTTTCTGGTAACGCTTGGAGTGGCGATCTTTGGGCAGTTGCTGTTCCGTGGATTTTTGTCGGTCATTCCGATTCTGATAGCAATCATTGCAGGGTATGTTGCGGCAGCCTGTTGCGGAATGCTGGATTTTACCGCGGTGGCGCAGGCATCCTGGCTGGCTGTTCCTAATTTCCATCTGGCAAAGTTCAAGGGGGATGCTATTTTGACGATACTTCCTGTCTTGTTGGTCATTACGTCTGAACATATTGGACATCAGATCGTAACAGGCAAAATCGTGGGAAGGAATTTAATCAAAGATCCGGGACTGCACAGGTCTATTTTTGCAGACAACTTTTCCACTGCGATATCGGGACTGATCGGTTCTGTTCCGACCACCACATACGGAGAAAATATCGGCGTCATGGCGATTACAGGCGTGTACAGTGTGCGGGTCATCGGCGGTGCGGCAGTGTTTTCCATCCTGATATCTTTTTGCGGAAAGCTATCCACATTGATCAGTACGATACCGGGTCCGGTCATCGGCGGAATTTCTATTTTGCTGTATGGAATGATCGGTACGTCGGGACTTCGGATACTGGTGGATAACAGAGTAGATTATGGAAAATCCAGAAACCTGATTCTCACATCCGTTATATTTGTCATCGGTCTTTCCGGAATTGCAGTGAATATGGGAAATGTACAGTTGACAGGTATGGTTTTGGCATGTGTAGTTGGCATGGGACTGAGTTTGATATTCTATATTCTGGACAAGCTGAAGCTGACAAACGAAAGCGGGCAGTAATTTTTTATCTAATTATCCGTTGATGGTTTGATAAATGCAATCATGATAATTGCAATTACAGAAAAAGCAAAAAATATCATATATGCTTTATTTAAGTTTGCAACCCCAACAGCACCGATGATAACAAGTGCGGTAGAACGGATTGCTGTATTGAGCGGTGCGATCAGACGGTTTGCCTGAATGAAACCGAAACGCCCAAAACAGGTTCCGATAATGGATGGAATCAGGTTACCAATACCACCGATGCCAAATCCGACAAAGATGGTTGCGGCAATGGTCATACCCATGGAACCATTGTGGAAAATCATAATGATCAAGGCAACCAGATAACATACACCGTAGATCAGGGAAGCCTTTTTTGTATCAGGAAAATCACGCGATAGTCGCGTGGTTCTATAGGAGCTTTAGCGATGTATTCAGATATAAAAACTCCTAATGTGTATAATAAAGACGTGACCTGCCAGTTACGTAAATAAAAACACATTAGGAGGCCTATATTATGTCAGAACAAAATACAGACGTGAAAAGCTTAGCACATACAAAATAGAATTGCAAATATCATGTGGTGTTTGCCCCAAAATATCGAAGAAAAGTATTTTTTAATGAAAAACGAGAAGCGATACGGGATATAATCAGGACATTGTGTCAATGGAAAGGGGTGGAGATAATAGAAGGAGAGATATGTCCAGATCACGTGCATTTGCTGCTTAGTATCCCGACAAAAATGAGCGTTTCGGGATTTATGGGATATCTAAAGGGAAAGAGTAGCCTGATGATATTTCAAAGATTCGGGAATATGAAGTTTGCGTACCGAAACCGCGAATTTTGGTGTAAGGGATACTATGTCGATACAGTAGGCAAGAATACTGCAGCAATAAAAAGTTACATAGCCAATCAGTTAAAACAAGATCAGGAAATGGATCAATTAAGTTTATTTGATCCGAGAGACCCGTTTACGGGTAGCAAGTAATCCCACGCGTGGCTGGCAGGCCAATAAAAGACGCACTTGTGCGTAGCTAGTGGTATTAGGGCTATGCCCGAAAAGGAAAAACCACCCGCTATGCGGGTGGATAATTATTACGCCGGCAGGAGTCATGATTGTCAAGTATGGGTTTGAGTTTGATATTCTGTATTCTGGACAGACATTCCGTTTTGGCATACCGGAAATAAAATGAATCACTTTACTTCCAGGGGCTTGTTTTATATAATAGATTCAGAAGTCAGGGGAAGGAGAATGAAACAATGACAGCAAGAGAGAATATGCTTCGTGCTTACCGGCATGAAAAACCTGAGTGGGTGCCGAACGGATTCACGGATTTGGACATATGGGATTCTTTCGGGGAACGTTATTTTGGAGAAGGCAGCGGAGATGATTGGTTTGGAGTAAACTGGACTTTTACACCGGAATTAAATTCTCAGACAGAGACGCCGGGACAGGAGGAGATTGAGGATCTGGAAAACTGGAGGGATTTGATTAAGATGCCGGATCTGGATTCTTATGACTGGGAGAAAATCGCAGCGGAGGCTACTGCAGATTGGGACAGAGAAAACAGGGTTTCCTTGTGTATGCTGCTGAATGGTCCGTTTGAACGCATGATGAGTCTGATGGGATTTGAAAATGCGCTGTGCGCGTTTTATGAATATCCGGATGAGGTTCAGGAGCTTTTTGCAGCGATTACAGAGCACAAGTGTAACTATCTGAGGATTTTGAAAGAATATTTCAATTTTGATGTCATTGCATTTCATGATGACTGGGGCAATAACCAGAACATGTTTTTTTCCATGGATATGTGGCGTGAGTTTATAAAGCCATGTATCCAGAAAGTAATAGATTGTACGCATGAGCTGGGGATGATTTTCGAGATGCATTCCTGCGGATACATCAAGCCGACGGTTGGTGAGCTGGTCGAGATGGGCATTGATTCTATCCAGCCCTTGCAGTATTGCAATGAAGTGGACGATCTGAAAGCCGCTTACGGAGATAAAATTCTTTTAAGCGGGGGCTTTAATACCCAGGATGTTTTGGAGCGTCCGGGGGCGACGGAAGAAGAGATTCGCACAGAGGTCAGAAGAACGATAGATTTACTGGCACCCGGGGGCGGTTATTGTGCACTGGTGCCGATTATTGACGGAAATGTACGCAGTATTGTCATAGATGAAGTTGCAAAGTATGGAAAAACTTTTTATAATTAAGTAAAAACAAGCGGCGGGAATTTCGATTCTCGCCATTTTTATACATGGGAGAAATTTGTTTCATAAGAAGAAATGGGGGATATAGAGGATGCACAACGTTGATATCAGAAATGTCAGTCTGGGACAAATGCAATATTTTGTAAAGGTTGCGGAGTATGGCAATATTACGAGGGCGGCAAAATACTTTAATTTAAGTCAGCCCACATTGAGTAAAAAATTGAAAAGTCTGGAGACGCAGTTGGATCTGCAGCTTTTTTTGCGTACCAATAATACAATACGTTTGACGCCTGCGGGCAAACATTTATATGAGGCATGGAAAAACCGACTTCATCTTGTGGAAGAGGAAATCCAATATGCGCATGTGCTGCAAAAGGGAAATACAAAAAGTATCGTGGTTGGATGCATGGATTCGTTTCGTCCTGAAAGCTTTCTACTTCCCGTGATGGAATCCTTTTCTGATAATTATCCGGATATCCACGTTCGCATTGAGTCGGATGCCGCATGGGAGATTCGGCGTATGCTGCTTCATGGGGAAGTGGACGTTATTTTTTCCATTTATTATGATTTTGAAGAAAAAGAGATGGAGCAGATTCAATGGAAAATGTTTGGCAAGACACCTCATTGTGCCTGCATGAGGAAAAGCAATCCTTTGGCACAGAAAGAAGAGCTCACGATGGATGAACTGAAGCAGTCGGATTTCATTTGTATTTCTCCCCAGTATCTTCCCGAGTATGCAAATATGATTCAGGCACTGTGTTTACCTTTTGGGTTTTCTCCAAATATTACAAATTATGTATCTTCTGCAAATTCATTGACCTTAAATATTCGCACGGACAGGGATGTGTTTATATGTGATAAATACTATGCGGATCTGAATGACAAAGAGCATTGTCGTATTCCAATACTTGGAACGCAGAGCGGCATTGTTATGGCATGGAGAAAAGATAATCCAAAACCATATCTGGATGCCTTTGTTCAGGAGATTTCACTGCTATTCTGAAAGTGCATACTGTTCTGACAATTAGCAATTTTTCTTATGGTCGGGTAACGAGTATAATAATCTCATCAAGTAATATGAAAGGCGAAGGAGAGATTATTATGAAGGATACAAAGCAGAATATTTCAACGAAGAGATGGATGAGGATGGAGGCTGGACTGTGAAAAAACTGTTTGCCAGAAAGACATTCTGGCTGGTTGCTGTCGCATCCGGTGGTTTTCAGTTTGTATCTACGATCATTATTACACAGCTTGTTGTTCGTAACCAGGAGGTTGGATTTACACAGGGACAGGCAGTAGCAATTATGACAATTCTTGCTTTTGCGGGAATACTGGGTTCATGGATCATCGGCGCCATGGATCAAAGGCTCGGAACGAAAAAGACTATGATCTTCTTTGGTATCTGGTATGCAGCAGCTTTGCTTTTAGAGGTGACAGAGATTCGTGTACTGGTTATTGTGTTTTTGGTCATGTTTGCATTGGCGCTTGGCGGTTCTGCAAACTTTACTACGTCCCTTCCGGCGGCAGTATTCGGACGCCATGGATTCAAAAAGGTAAACAGCGTATTGTTCCCGATTCAGGCGCTGGTATCTTCCTTTGGTTTCTGTGTAAATGGAAATGTGTTGATTGCAGTGCTTACATATTTTTATAAGCTGGATGGCATCCGTAAGGAGATGACCATAGAATTGGAAAGCAGAAGAGGTAAAATGGTAAACGAAATTTAAAAAGATGCTGTATTGCGTACAGGTATTCGCAATACAGCATCTTTCTTTAGGATAGATAGTATATCTATTCAAAAACTTTTTTTAAAGCTTCCAGTATACGTTCTGCCTGAAATGGCTTTACCACAAAATCTTTAGCTCCGAACCGAATGGCTTCATTGACCATAGCCTGTTGTCCCATGGCAGAACACATAATGATGTTTGCACCTGGATCATACTGGCGAATTTTCTTTAATGCCTCGACTCCGTCCATTTCCGGCATGGTGATATCCATAAAAACCAGATCCGGGTGCGTATTTTTGTATTTTTCTACTGCTTTTATTCCGTTTTCTGCTTCACCGACAATTTCATATCCTCCTTTGATAAGGATATCTTTGATCATCATGCGCATGAAGGCGGCATCATCCACAACTAAAATTTTCTTTGCCATAAGAAATCTCCTTTCTTACAGAAGATGTGCCCGCAGGTCATCTCCGCTCAATGGTGAGAGATAAGCGGGAGCAATATCAAACACAGTTTTGCAGCCGGATACACCTTCGTCTGCCAGACGCTTTGCAGCCCGGGCATAGGCTACGAGAATGCAGGAAGTAAATTCCGGATTGGAATCCAGCTTTAGGCGGTATTCAATGATGTGCTTGTTCGTTCCGTCTCCGGTAGCGCCGCTGCGGATGACAAATCCACCGTGAGGGATGCCTTTGTGGTGTGCATCCAGCTCTTCCTGAGTGATAAAGGTAACGGTCGTGTCGTAATCTGCGAAGTAATTGGGCATCGTCACGATGTCGTGCTCGATCTGCTTTAAGTCAGCGCCTTCTTTTGCAACTACATAGCACTCACGCAGATGCTTCTGTCTCGTGGTCAGCTCCGGATTTTCACCGTTTCTGACGGATTCTACAGCGGTATCGATGGGTACTGTATACTGTCTTGCGTCCTGTACGCCCTCCACACGTCGGATGGCGTCGGAGTGTCCCTGGCTGACGCCCCGTCCCCAGAAGGTGTAGTCTTTGCCCTCCGGGAGAATTACATTACCGTAAAGGCGGTTTAAAGAAAACATACCCGGATCCCAGCCTACGGAGATGATTCCGACATGTCCGGTTTCTTTGGCGGCAGCATCCACATTTGCAAAATGCTCCGGGATTTTTGCGTGTGTATCAAAACTGTCCACTACGTTAAACATTTTTACAATTTCCGGTGTCTGCTTCGGAAGGTCCGTTGCACTTCCGCCGCAGATGATACATACATCGATGTCGTTTTTATGAGCTTCCAGCTCACAGATCGGATATACATGTCCGTTTTCTGTTGAAATAGATACGGTTGCAGGATCACGACGGGTAAATACACCGGCCAGCTCGCAGTCCGGATTCTGTCTGATGGCAGCCTCCACGCCTCTTCCGATATTTCCGTATCCGATAATACCAATTCTTACTTTATTCATGCTTTTTTCCATCCACTTTCTTTTTTTATTCCTGCGAGTAATGAGTCAAGCGGACATGCTTGCATGTCCATTTGACTTACAGTGCCCAGGTGACAGCCGACTGTTCCAGCGCTGCACATGCAGCCATTGACAGGTAAGCCTGCTCTTTCGGTTTGGAACGTGGATAATAGTGTAGTTGCGCGCAAAAAGGCTCAGGTCCTTCAGCATTTGGTGATCTTTGCCTCATCGCCGAACAGGTACAGTTCAGCAAATCCCTCGTTCTCTGCCTGGAATGCGCCCAGCAGTACATTTTCTGCATCTGCGCCTGCGATTGCCACACGGATCGGTTTGGCAATGTCTCTTGCTTTCTCTACGATAAAATCAAAATTTGTCTGGTGATGTAAGTTTCCTCTCTTCCTTTTGTTGGTTTATTTTTCTTTGATCTGGCTGTGAATCTCCTGCAGGGATTTCACGTCGCCCAGACCATGATTTTTTACATAAATCAACCCTTTTGCGGTAGCTCTTGCTGCTGCAATGGTAGTCATATACGGTACTTTCGCTTTGATCGCTGCCTTACGCAGGTAACTGTCATCGTGCACACTCTCTTTTCCGGAAGGTGAGTTGACGATCAGGTCGATCTCACCGTTGGTAATCATATCTAAAATGTTTGGACGACCTTCATACAGTTTTTTCACCTTTTTTGCTTCGATACCGGCATTCTGGATCATGTCACAGGTTCTTCCGGTAGAAATAATGTCAAATCCTGCTTCTTTAAAGAGGGAAGCGATCTCAACGACCTCCGGTTTATCCTTCTGGTTTACGGAGATCAGAACCGTTCCTTCCAGCGGGAGTTCGGTCTGGGTAGCTTCCTGTGCCCGGAAGAATGCATCTCCGTAGTAGGTGGAAAGACCGAGAACCTCTCCGGTGGAACGCATTTCAGGTCCAAGTACCGGGTCAACCTCAGGGAACATATTGAACGGGAATACAGCTTCTTTTACACCGTAATACGGAATGTCCTGTTCTTTCAGTTCCGGTACCGGGGACGGACGTCCTGTAATGTCAGAGGTAATGATATCGGTTGCCAGCGGTACCATGCGGATGTTGCATACCTTGGAAACAAGAGGTACTGTCCGGGATGCGCGCGGATTGGCTTCCAGAACATATACTTTATCGTTTTCGATAGCATACTGCATGTTCATCAGACCCTTTACATGCATTTCCTCCGCAATCTTTCTTGTGTATTCTTTGATCGTCTCTACATGTTCCGGCGAAATGTGTACGGAAGGAACGATACATGCGGAATCACCGGAGTGAACGCCTGCCAGCTCAATATGCTCCATAACAGCAGGAACATAAGCGTGCGTACCATCACTGATAGCGTCTGCCTCACATTCCAGAGCATGATTTAAGAAACGGTCGATCAGGATCGGACGATCCGGCGTAACACCTACCGCAGCCTTCATATATCCTACCATGCTCTCGTCGTCATATACCACTTCCATACCTCGTCCGCCCAATACATAGGAAGGACGAACCATAACCGGATAGCCGATCTCTTTTGCAATAGCCAGAGCTTCCTCTACCGTGGTAGCCATACCAGCCTCCGGCATCGGGATTTCCAGTTTGTCCATCATAGCGCGGAACAGGTCACGATCCTCTGCAAGATCAATGACTGCCGGGGAGGTTCCGAGAATCTTTACCCCGTTTTTCTCAAGCTCTCCTGCAAGATTAAGAGGCGTCTGCCCGCCGAACTGTGCGATGACGCCCAGCGGTTTTTCCTTGTTGTAGATGCTTAAGACATCTTCCAGGGTCAGCGGTTCAAAGTACAATTTATCGGACGTATCATAATCGGTAGATACAGTTTCCGGGTTGCAGTTTACGATGATGGTCTCAAAGCCGAGCTTTTTCAGCGCAAGCGCTGCATGTACACAGCAGTAGTCAAACTCGATACCCTGTCCGATACGGTTCGGGCCGCCGCCCAGGATCATGATCTTTGGACGATCAGAGTTTACCGGATTTTTGTCTTCTGCATTATAAGTAGAGTAGTAGTAAGCACTGTTTTCGGTGCCGCTTACATGTACGCCCTCCCATGCTTCCTCAACGCCAAGTGCGATACGTCTGTTTCGTATATCATCCTCCGAAATTTCCAGAATCTGGCTTAAGTATTTATCGGAGAAACCGTTTTTCTTAGCGGAGATCAGGGCCTCGTCTGATGGCAGAGAGCCTTTGAATGCTGCAAGAGCCTCCTCCTCTTTTACAAGCTCTTTCATCTGCTCTACAAAGTAATGTTTTACCTTTGTGATCTGGAAGATTTCTTCTACTTCGGCGCCTTTGCGCAGTGCCTCGTACATGATGAAGTGGCGGTCACTGGAGGGATGTGCCAGCATACGCAGCAGCTCTTCTTTGGATTTCTTATTGTAATCTTTGGCATAGCCCAGACCGTAGCGTCCTGTTTCCAGACTTCGGATCGCTTTCTGGAAAGCTTCTTTGTAGGTCTTACCGATACTCATAACCTCGCCTACCGCGCGCATCTGAGTACCGAGCTTGTCCTCCACGCCTTTGAATTTTTCAAATGCCCAGCGGGCAAATTTGATTACTACATAATCCCCGTCCGGAACATATTTATCCAACGTACCGTATTTGCCGCATGGAATATCTTTCAATGTCAGACCCGCTGCAAGCATAGCGGATACAAGTGCGATCGGGAATCCGGTTGCCTTGGAAGCCAGTGCGGAGGAACGGGACGTACGGGGATTGATCTCGATAACGATGATACGATCGGAAACCGGATCATGTGCAAACTGTACGTTGGTGCCGCCGATGACCTGTACGGATTCTACAATGCGGTATGCCTGTTCCTGAAGCCTTTTCTGAAGCTCCTCGGAGATGGTCAGCATAGGTGCGGAACAGAAGGAGTCTCCGGTGTGTGTACCCATCGGATCGATGTTCTCAATGAAGCAGACGGTGATCATATTGCCCTCTGCATCACGCACAACCTCAAGCTCCAGCTCTTCCCAGCCCAGCACACATTCTTCTACCAGAACCTGTCCTACCAGGCTCGCCTGAAGTCCCCGGGCGCAGACGGTTTTTAACTCTTCCTTATTATATACAAGACCGCCGCCGGCACCGCCCATCGTATAGGCAGGGCGCAGAACCACCGGATATCCCAGTCTGTCCGCAATGGCGAGAGCTTCTTCTACACTGTAGGACACCTCACTTCTTGCCATTTCGATACCAATAGCGTTCATGGATTTCTTAAATTCGATACGGTCCTCGCCGCGCTCGATGGCATCTACCTGCACACCGATGACCTGTACGCCATATTTGTCCAGAACCCCGGCACTTGCCAGCTCGGCACACAGATTCAGACCGGATTGTCCGCCCAGATTGGGAAGCAGGGCATCAGGTCTTTCTTTTGCGATGATCTGTTCCAGTCTCTTTACGTTCAGCGGTTCAATGTAAGTTACATCCGCAATCTCCGGGTCTGTCATAATGGTAGCCGGGTTGGAATTTACAAGAATGATTTCATAACCCAGTTTGCGAAGCGCCTTGCAGGCCTGCGTTCCCGAATAGTCGAACTCACATGCCTGACCGATGATGATCGGGCCGGAACCGATGATCAATACTTTGTTAATGTCCGTTCTCTTTGGCATATACATATTCTCCCTTTTTTCTATTTATATATATCATACCCATTATATAGAAAGTTTGTCGAATGTGGTAGTGCAAATTTTAAAATTCATGAAGTTTTTACAATTTTTTTATGGGGTGTTGACATTTGGATGGTAAGATAAAAAAACAGTTTTAACAGGAAGAAGAGGAAGTTTTATGAATATTATGTTTTTTCTGACACCGAAAGGTGAAGTGACTTATATCTACGATACAGACACCATTCGTCAGGCATTGGAAAAAATGGAGCATTATCGCTACAATGCGGTTCCGGTGATCGACCGTCTGACAGGAAGATATGTGGGCACGCTGACGGAGGGGGATCTTCTCTGGTATATCAAGGAGGAGCACGATCTTACGCTGAAAGAAGCAGAGCATATCCGCATCGGGAAAATACCGCGGAAATGGGATAATAAGCCGGTATCTGTGGATGCTAAGATGGAGGATCTGCTGGAAAAGGTCACAAATCAGAATTTTGTCCCCGTGCATGATGATGAAGGAACCTTTATCGGAATTATCACAAGGCGGCAGGTGATCTCCTATTTAGTTGCCAGGAATGGGGAGTGAAAAACAATCTCAGTGACTTGTAGACCGGAGTATGTTATAATAGAAACACTGAGCAAATGCAAGACGAAGAAAAGCATACGTTTGGTAAATAACGAGAGCGAGATATCAGTTATGGAAGAGCAGGAGAAAAAAATATCCGCGGACAAGCTGGCGTATGAGATCATGATTTATTCCAGAGATCAGCTCATGGTGGCGATGCCCTTTTTGAACCGGGCCTTTTACCGGATGCCCATGGTGTCGGACGGACGGGTAGCGGCATTTGCCACAGACGGAGAGCGGATTTATTATAATACGGATCATGTACTGCATTTGTACCGGCAGCAGAAGGAGGCTGTGGTGCGTGCCTACATGCATATGGTGTTTCATTGTATTTTCTGTCACCCCTTTGCCTATGAAAAGATGGAGGGTGAATATTGGGATATGGCAGCGGATATCGCAGTGGAAAATGCCATTTTGGATTTAAAAAAACAGAATCTCGGACTTGCGGATGATGAGCAGCGCAGGCGTTATCTCTATGATCTGAAAGAGGAAATTCAGTTTTTGACAGCGGAAAAAATATACCGTTATTTCAGGAAGCATGAGGATCGGGCGCAGGACTGGCTGGAAAAAGGGAAGATTTTTACCCGCGATACCCACTTAAGATGGCTTCCAAAGGAGAGCAGCCATCGGGAGATGAAGAGCGGAACGGACTCTTATATGCATATGGTGGCAAATCCTCTGGGATGCAATCAGGCGGATGAGGGCGGCACGGAAGCTCCGGATGAACCTATGGAGATCTTCGCAGGAAAGACAAGTGAGGATTGGAAGGAGATCGGTGAGGGCGCTAAGATGAATCTTGAGACCTTTTTGAAGGATCAGGGCATCAATGCCGGCTCTATGATCTACAATCTGGACGAGGTGCTGCGGGAAAAATATGATTACACGGATTTTTTGAAAAAGTTTGCTGTAACCGGGGAAGAGATGCATATCAATGACGAAGAATTTGATTACATTTACTATACCTACGGGTTGAAGCTTTATGAAAACATGCCCCTGATCGAACCCCTGGAATACCGGGAAAACAAACGAATCCGGGATTTTGTGATCGCAATCGATACGTCCGGCTCCTGTCAGGGCACCACGGTGAAAAAATTTTTAAATAAGACCTATTCCATTTTAAAGAGCAGTGAGAGCTTTTTTTCCAAAGTAAATATACACATCATTCAATGTGACAGTGAGATACAGCAGGAAGTTAAGATTACAGATATTGAAGAATTTGAGCATTATGTGGAAAACATGGTGCTGGCAGGCTTCGGAGGGACGGATTTCAGGCCGGTGTTTAAGTATGTGGATGAGCTGGTAAAGCGGCATGAATTTCAGGAGCTGCGGGGGCTGATCTATTTTACGGACGGAAGAGGGACGTTCCCGGAAAAGATGCCGGATTACCGCACCGCCTTCGTGTTTGTGGAGGATGGATTTGACATGCCACAGGTTCCGGTCTGGGCGATAAAATTAGTACTCGGGGAGGAAGAATTCGAATGAATATACAGGAAGCAAAAGAGCAGATCAAACAGGCAGTCAGCGTCTATCTGATGAAGGATGCCTATGGAAATTACAGGATTCCGATTCAGCGCCAGCGTCCGGTGTTTTTGATTGGTGCGCCGGGTATCGGAAAGACTGCTATTGTGGATCAGATCGCAAAGGAGCTGAATATCGGACTGATCTCCTATTCTATGACCCACCACACGAGACAGAGCGCGCTGGGGCTGCCGTTTATCGCGCAGAAAACATATAAGGAGAAAACCTTCGATATCTCGGAATACACTATGAGTGAGATCATTGCATCCATTTATGAGGTGATGGAAGCGAGTGGAAAAGAAGAAGGCATCCTGTTTTTGGATGAGATCAACTGCGTATCCGAGACCCTTTCTCCGTCCATGCTGCAGTTTTTGCAGTATAAAACCTTCGGGCGTCATCAGGTGCCGGATGGCTGGATCATTGTGACCGCAGGAAATCCGCAGGAGTTTAACCGCTCGGTTCGGGAGTTTGATGTGGTGACGCTGGACCGTCTGAAGGTAATGGAGGTGGAGCCTTCCTATCCGATCTGGAGAAATTATGCGCTGAATCAGAATTTGCATAAGGCGATCCTCACTTATCTGGATATCAAAAAACAGGATTTTTATCTGATTGAGAGCACGGTGGACGGAAAGAGCTATGTGACCGCCCGGGGATGGGAGGATCTCTCCGATGCGATTTATCTGTACGAGGAGGCCGGTTTTTCCGTGGATGAGACGTTGATTGGCCAATACCTGAGAAACAAGCGGATCGCAAGAGAATTTGCAGCTTACTACGATCTGTATATGAAATATAAGCAGGATTACCGGGTGCAGGAGATCTTAAGCGGTGATGCGGATCGCCAGATCAAAGACCGGGCGAAGGAGGCAGCCTTTGATGAAAGACTGTCTCTTATGGGACTGCTTCTGGATGCATTACAGCATGATATCCGTGAAAATGTGGAGCTGGAGGATTGTATGCGTCGTCTGACTCCTGTTCTGCGTGATATTAAGGAACAGTGTGTGGGAAGCAAGGCGGAAAATTCCGCATCTTTGGAGGAAGTGCTGCAGGCTCCGGCAGCTCATGCAAAAGAAGTGATGGAGCAGCAACAGGCAGCTCATGCATTGTCTGTCGAGGATAAAAACGGTTTGCAGTTTATCATCTCTATGCTGACGAAAAGCATTCATGAGATGAAGCGCAGAGGTATCACGGACAAGTCGGAGGGCTTTGAGTGGATCAAAGGGCAGTTTGACGGGAAAGTGGCGCAGATGCAGCAGCAGACCACGCAGGTGTCGGAAAAGCTTCATCATGCTTTTGCATTTGTGGAGCAGATCTTCGGGGATGGCAACGAGATGCTTGTGCTGGTAACGGAGCTGACCGTAAATTACAACAGTGCGATGTTTATTGCCCGGAAAGGGTGCGAGGATTATTACCGCTACAATAAGAAATTTATGCTCCATGAACGGAATCAGGAGCTGATGGAAGCGTTGGAGAAGCTGGAACAGAGTAAACATGAATAAGTTTAAGTATGAGATAGGAGAGCAGGGGGTTTTGCTCACTGCATATCTGGGAGAAGAGGAGACCATCCTTCACATTCCCGAACGGTTGGAGGGGTATCCGGTGACTGCCATTGCGGAAGGAACCTTTGCAGAGAACGGACTTCTGCTGGAAGAAATCGTTCTTCCGGATACGGTAGAGTATATCGCTCCCCGCGCCTTCGGCGGCTGTATGTCCCTCACAAAACTGGTGCTGGGGAAAGGCGTCCGGGAACTGGGCGAGGACTTTCTGATGATCACAGCGGTGGAGGAGCTGTATCTGCCAAAGACAGTGGAGCGGATCGAGGAACCGTCCATGCTCAGCGGGCTGCGCCTGACGGTGGATGAGAAAAATCCGTGGTATCACTGTGACGGGTACGCATTGTATGAGTGCAGAGGCGGCAAAAAAACGCTGGTGGGAGTCCGCACATTTGATCAGAGAACCTCTTATACTGTGGAGGATGGCACCACGGATATCGGTGATAATGCATTTTCCGGTCAGGAACATTTAGAAGAGGTGATACTGCCGCACTCGGTGGGAAGCATCGGTGAGGCGGCGTTTCTGCTCTGTGACCGTCTGCACAGTATTTATCTGCCGGAGGGTCTGACGGAGATCAGAAAGGATGCATTTGCAAAGTGTCCGACACTTAAGCATCTGCATTTACCGGCATCCTTAAAGGTTCTGGCGAAGGGGGCGGTGACCGGTACCTTTGACTGGGATTATAAGAAAAAAGGATTGTATGATATAACGGTGGAGCCGGGAAATCCATGCTTTTTCGTGGATGAGAGCGGTCTGTATGAAAGGCTGCAGGGCGGAGGCTTAAGGCTGATCAAATATCTGGGACAGGACAGGCATGTGGCATTAAAAAAAGAGGTCAGGGTGATCGGAACCGGAGCTTTTCGCAGAAGCGGTGTGTTGGAGCTGGAGCTTCATCGTGATATTGACAGCATTCAGAAAGAGGCCTTTTTTGAGTGCCGCTTCCGACAGATATGGATGGAGGCGGATGAGGTTTTGCTTCATATACCGGGAGAGCCATATGCGCTGGCGGATGAGGTGATCAGCTATTTTGATTCTCCTTTGAGGGGGCATTTATATGGGTATGATAAATTTGATGCCCAGATCGATTTTTTAAAGCTGTGTGCAGAAAAGGTAAAGATGATCTGCTGCAGGCTGACCTATCCGGTGGAGGTATCGCCGGGGCAGGCGGCAGCCTGGAAGGAATATCTGACAGAGCACATGGATCAGGTGATGGAGCTGATCGCCCAGACGGAGGATTTGATCAGCTTGAAGGCATTGCTGCAGTTGGAGGTTTTTACAGCGGACAGTGTGGAACAAGCCATAGAAATCTGTAGCAGCAGAGGAAAAAGCACGCTGACAGGCGAACTGATGGATTATAAAAACAGAGTATTTGGAAATAGGGAGTTTGATTTTTCACTTTAGTAAGAGGGACAGGATATGACAATAGCACAGATAAAATATTTCGTGACGGTGGCAAAGTGTCTGAGTTTCACAAAAGCAGCAGAACAGTTATTTATCACGCAGCCGGCGCTCAGCCGCCATATCCGGAATATGGAGGAAGAACTGAATATTCAGTTGTTTGTGCGAACCAGCAGCGGAATACGTCTGACCCCGGCAGGAAGTACTTTGTACATCAGAATGTCCGATCTTTATCACAATTATATCGACATGGTAAAGCAGGCAGAAAAGGTTCAGCGGGGACTGGCAGGATCTTTGAAGATCGGAATTTTGGATCAGACCAATATAGCGGACTTTATGCCCCACATATACCATTATTTTCAGGAAAAATATCCGAATGTGGATCTGATCTTTCAGGACGGTTCTTTTGAATTTCTGGAGTCAGAGCTGTACGGAGGTCGCCTGGATATGATATTTACTCTGAAATTTAAGATTGAAAAGAAGGAAAGTATCATTTATCAGTATGTGGAGCATTCCAGGGATTATATCTGTCTGAGTAGGCATCATCCGCTGGCGAAAAAGGATTGTATCACACTGGATGATGTGAAGAGTGAGACCTTTGTTATGATCTCTCCGGAGGACAATCCGGAATCATCTCAGTTGATCTATGCCCTTTGTAAGAAGCATGGATTTGTGCCGCCGGTGCACTTCGCAAAAACATTGGCGGAACAGATTTTGTGGATTGAGGCAGGCATGGGAGTGTCCATTCTGGACAGTCGTACCCAGTTGAGACAAAATCCTGATGTGAAATTTTATGAATTGGAAGACAGTGAATGGGATCCGGGGCTTGTGGTGGCGTGGAATCAGAATAATTATAATCCGTTGATCGAGGTTTTTGTGAAGAAGATGAATGAAATTCTGGGTCTTGAAGATGAAGATCTTCATGGACTCAGTCTGGATGATACAAAATAAAATAGGTTTATTGCGTAAAAGAGGCATGACGTTTTGGGGACGTCATGCCTCTTTTGAGGGTGTTATAGAAGATTGTCAGCTCTCTTTATATACGGTCTTACTGCACTTTGCGATCTCATCCATCTGTATTTCAGTAGTCCAGCCGCCGAACGGAAGGAACATCGGGTAGTAGCAGTATCCTTTTGCACATTTGTAGAATTGCTCACGAATACGTGCACGCAAATCTTCTTCATCGATCTCTCCGCTGAGAGATTCTGTATAGTATTTCTGATAATCAGGAGTTACATGGTAACCAAGCTTCATTCCGGTCTTTTCTTTCAATGCCGGAATATCGTTGATCTCCATACCCTGCCAGGAATCGATGCCGATATCTACAAACTCCGGTACAATAGCTTCCATCTTACCGCAGGAATGCATTTCGAACAGTACGCCAAGCTCATGGCAGCGGTCCACCGCTTTTTTAATCTGCGGTTTGATCAGCTCACGCCAGATATCCGGGGAGAAAAACATGTTGTTCTGAGTACCCCAGTCATCATGGAACATAAGTACATCCGGTTTGTAGTATTCGATGACCTTCTCCATCAGGCGAATCTTCCATTCCATGAAAGCGTCAAAAAATGCTTCCACCTCTTCCGGGTCGGTCAGCAATGCGCACAGCGCGTTTTCAAATCCCATCAGCATATGCAGACGCTCGAATGGACCGTTTACAAACATAATCTCAAATACTTTGTTTTCCCGGTCGATCTCATCTACTTTGTCCGTCTTTGCGGCTGCTTCCCAGTCCCAGTTTTCAATATCCGGGAATTTTACCAGCTCGCGCCAGTCGCAGATATCCTCCATAATAGGAGGCTTCGTGTGATCCGGTGACTGCGCGCCTACGCCAGGTTCATATTGCCACGTTACGCCAAACCAATCCGTACCGTAAATTTCTTCCTGAATTTTGCTGAGAGCCGGACGTTCCAGATAGCCCTCGGGATCAAAAAGCACAAAAATCCCTTCATCAGTTGGAACTTCGTCCACCGGTTCGTGGTGAAAGAATGCAAGAGCTCTCTCTTTTGGGGTCATTTCTTTCATTATGAAAACCTCCTAACTGTTTATTGTTTATGCTGCCTGTTTGGGAAAATATCAGCAATACCTGCCCCCTGTATATATCATATTATAGTAAACAATAAACGTTTTTGGCAAATTAAGAACTTGTATAAGGGTATGTAAAATAGTTATGAACTACAGGCCGGATGGTATGTGCTCTGAAGATGCCGGCGTACTTACTTTTTGGCATGGGACTATGAAAAAGAAGCATAACCCTATAACAAAAAAGCATGAGCATATGTAAATATCATATTGTCCAACCGAACGAATATAATGTTATAATAACAAAACAAAATGTACCAAATAAATCTGTGTTTTTTGCCTGTTGATGTTGCAATATACACAGGGATATTTTCCCGCTGTTATGAAGGTATGTATGGATTTGACGTATGTGGCGGTTGACTGAGTGAACCATATACCTGAAAGATAATTTATGAAAAGAGGAGGAGAAAAAATGAAAAATCTGAAGAAACTTTTGGCGCTGACATTAGCAGGAGCCATGCTGGCTTTATCTGTGACAGCCTGCGGCAATGAAAGTGGTTCCGCAGATAATGGTTCCGCAGATAAGGGCGGTACAGCGGATGGATCTGCGGCTGCAGAGCAATCCGGTGGAGGCGATAACGTTATCAAGATAGGCTATTGCGGACCGTTCACCGGTTCACTGGGTGAGTTTACCCAGGCGTTTGACTGGGACAGCCAGTTATGTCTTGACAAGATGAATGAGACAGGATATGACATCGGTGGACAGCATTATACCGTTGAGGTAGTTACAGCTGATACAGCATCTACTGCTGCGACAGCATCAGAAGTTGCAAAAAAACTGATCACTGAGGATAAGGTTGATATCCTGATTGGCGCCTGGACACCGGAGAATACCGCTCCTGTAGCTGCAGTTGCAGAACAGTATGAGGTTCCGTGTCTGTGCTCAAACAGCCCGTACGAGTCATGGACGGCGACATTTGACCCTGAGTGGTCCTATGGTCTCATGTTCTCTGTGGACGACATTGTAAAAGGATATGTATCCGCTCTGGTTAAAATCAAAGATGAGACAAACGGAAAAGTTGGTTTCCTGTTTGATTCGGATGTTGACGGCGTTACCTTCTCATCCAAGCTCCAGCCTTTACTTGAGGAAGAGGGATTTGAAGTATATGATCCGGGCCGGTTTTCTGTTGACACAACAGATTATACCTCCATCATTAAGGATCTGCAGGCACAGGATTGTGATATCGTCTGTGGCAACCAGATTCTTCCGAATTTCATGACCGCATGGAAGCAGTTCAATGAGAATAACTATATTCCGAAGGCTATTGTTCTTGGAAAGGGTCTCTGCTATGGTACAGACTTTATGGCATTGGATCCGCTTCCGGATGGAATTATGTGTGAGATCGAGTTCGCTAAGACAATGCCTTACTATTCAGAGCTTCTTGGTATGAGCTGTGAAGATCTTGCAAATTACTGGGAAGAGGAGCAGGGCACGCAGTTCCCGGTATGTTCCTTCGGTTATGATATTGCTCAGTGGGAGGTAATTGACGCAGCGCTGAAGAATTGCGAGGAAGTATCTCCGGAAGCTATCAGGGAAGCGATTGGCAGTGTTGATATTGATACCATTTATGGTCATATCGCATTTACAGAGTGTGACGGACAGGTTGCAAAATGCCCGATCGTTTGCGGACAGTGGTTCCCGAGCGAGGAATGGGAAGATACATATGACTTCAATATCGTAGGAAATGGCGACTATGACGATATCGAAGATACAGATCCTTATATTATTCCAAATACAACTCAGGATTAAGAGGATTATATGAAATATCAGGTGTGAAACATTCAGTCAATAATTGTAATATGGGCTTTGCCATAGCCTGGCGGCTGTTGCAAAGCCCGATTCGTTTTTTATATCTTTATTTTTTGTAGTTTTTTGAGGGAGGTAATCGGGTGGAAACTATTTTAAAGGCGGATCATTTGGCGATATCCTTTGGAAGCAACCATGTCCTGAAAGATATCAATTTTGAGCTTGGACGTAATGAGATCCTCGGAATTATCGGCCCGAACGGAGCAGGAAAAACGGTTATGTTAAATATCATTACCGGTATTTTGAAACCCACTTCCGGGCGGTTGTATTTCGAGGGAAATGATATTACAAATATGAAAATTACAGACCGTGCTAAGAATGGTATTGGGCGTACATTTCAGGTTCCGCGCGCATTTGAAAAGATGAGCGCGTATGAGAATATCATGACGGGCGCAATTTTTGGCGCCGGTATGAGCCAGCATGAGGCCAGGGATAAGGCGGAGGAGGTTCTGGAGCTGATCGGCATGGCGGACAAGGCAGATATTGATGCGGGACAACTGGCGCTGCTGGACCGGAAACGTCTGGAAATCGGTATTGCGCTTGCCAGCCAGCCCAAAATACTGCTGTTTGATGAGGTCGCCGGCGGTCTGACAGAGTCTGAGATCGACGATATTCTGAAAATTGTAAAAGTATTAAAGGAAAGCGGATATAGTATTATCTGGATCGAGCATGTAATCCAGACAATGCTTCATGGAACAGACAGAGTACTTCTTCTGGCAGACGGACGGGACATCATCACGGGTGATCCTCACGAAGTTATGGCATCAGAGGAAGTTGAGAAGGTTTATTTAGGAACGAGGAAAAAGAATGGAAAATAAAGACATACTTCTTAATGTGGAAGATATCGAAGTTCGCTATGGGGATTTCCTCGCAATTCAGGATTTGTCCATGGCGGTGGAACGTGGAAAGATTACCACGATCATTGGTGCGAATGGAGCGGGTAAATCCACTCTGCTGGAAACCATTATGGGTGTAAACAAACCGACAAAAGGAAAGATCACATTTGAAGGGCGTGACATTACCAAACAGAAAACAAGTGCCATTGTCCGTATGGGTATCGGCATTGCTCCTGAGGGGAGTCTTGTTTTCGAGGAGATGACAGTGAGAGAAAATCTTCTTATGGGGTCTTATGTTCCCGAGGCAAGAAAGAAAAGAGAAAGCCTGTTTGAGAGGGTATTCAGCCTGTTCCCTGTTTTGAAGGAAAAGGAAAATCAGGCGGCAACCTTTCTTTCCGGCGGTCAGCGGCAGATGCTGGCTATTGCGCGGGCTTTGATGGCGGATCCCAAGCTGGTGATCTGTGATGAGATTTCTCTGGGATTAGCTCCGGTTGTTATAAATGATATTTTTGACAAAGTAAGAGAAATCAATCAGGAGCTTGGCACCACGTTTATCATCGTAGATCAGGAGGTACAGCGAAGTGTAGACAATTCAGACTATTGTTTCGTGATGGTCAAAGGTGATATTGTTTTGGAAGGCATTCCTTCTGAACTGGATATTGAGGAAGTAAAAGATGCTTTCTTTGGAATGAACAAATACGCATAAAGGAGGTCAGAAATGTCAGTAATTTTTCAAAGTATAGTATCAGGCATTTTGCTTGGCGGATTATATGCCATTATTGGTATCGGTCTCTCAATCGTATTCGGTATTATGAAGCTGACCAATATCGCACATGGTACCTTGATGATCCTGGCCTCTTTTTTGGTTATGATATTTACATCTCAGGTCACATCAAGCGTATTCGTTGCAATCATACTGAGCTGCGTGTGTATGGTTGTGATAGGATTTCTGTTTCAGAAATTCCTTGTCAACTCGGTTATCGATAAGGGCGATGAACCGGCTCTGTTGGTAACCTTCGGTGTATCTATTGTTGTTGAAAATATTCTTGAGATATTTTTTGCAGCAAACCCACAGTCGTTATCAGATACGAACCCCTTTGCCTCCAGAAACATTATAGAGACAAAGCTTTTCAATATACCGGGTTCCTACTTTATTGACTTTATTATTGCTGCTGTTGTAATTATCGTTCTGAGTATTATTATCAAACGGACAGATCTGGGCCGCGCTATCCGCTCCACATCTGATAATCAGCGGGCGGCAGAGTTTATGGGTGTAAATACGAAAGCGATCTTTGTTGTTACTATGGCGATTGCCATGATTACTGCTTCCATCGCAGGATATCTGGTAGGAAGTACGTTCGTATTTTACTCCTACTCCGGTACCGGATATCTGTTGATTGCCTTTGGCGTAGTAGTAATCGGCGGTATGGGATCTCTGACAGGAACATTGATCGGCGGTATTTTACTTGGTCTGGTACAGCTTGTCGGTGCAAGTATCTTTGGTACCGGCTGGCAGACCCTGACAGGATATGTCTTTATGATTGTTATCCTGGCGGTATTGCCGAACGGTATTCTCGGAAGCAGGAAGAGAAGCTAGAAGGGGGTGGAGAATGATGAAAAATAAAATTGGTAAATTAGACAGGCTCCATTCCGTAAAACTGATCATTATTCTGGCGGCGATCGTATTTGTTTTCAGTATCGGCGGCTGGGGAAGCGATAGTCTTGTCAATGTCATGATGCTCGTTATGATTTATCTTGGAATGGCACAGATGTGGAATTTGTTAAGTGGTTTTGCAGGACTGACATCCCTTGGTATGCAGGCGTTCTTTGGTATTGGCGGATATGTTTTGGCGCTGACAACGGCAAAGTTTGGACTGCCCTTAGGGTTAAGCTTCATTTTTGCAACGATCATTGCTATCCTTTTTGCTTTGCTGATTTCCATTCCGATCTTCAAGATGAGTGGTGTTTATTTCACCATCGGAACATGGATCGTGGCTGAAGCGTTGTGTACATTGTTCCTGAACTGGGAGTTTGTAAATTACGGTATCGGATATACCATCAGCGCTGCCTTAAAGATTCCGATTGTTGCAAAATACATACTGGCGGTAGTGGTTGGAGTTGGCGCAACCCTGGTATTGGTCGCGATTATGAAGTCAAAGCTGGGTATGTCGCTTCGTGCGATGCGTGACAATAAGAGCGCTGCAGAAGTACGCGGCATCGGTATTTACAAAACGAAGCTGATTGTTTTCCTGATCAGCGCTGTGATTATGACAATCTGTGGTATTGTAATGTACATTTCTCAGATTTATATTACGCCTACAGGGGCTTTCAGTATGGACTGGACCATTGCCATGGTATTTATTACCATTATCGGCGGTTCCGGAACCATCGAAGGACCCATTGTCGGAGCGTTTGTATATGTATTCCTGAATCAGTACTTATATAGATTCCCGGGTTACAGCAATCTGATTCTGGGTATCATCGCTGTTGTCATCATCATTGTAGCGCCCAAGGGAATTATGGGATATCTTGGACAGAGGTTTCATCTGGATATTTTTGATATCAGAAGAAAATCAAAGGGATATAGCGGAAGAAAGAAAAAATAGATTAAAAAATGTGAAAGGCTATCTTCTATTGCGGTGGAAGATAGCCTTTTTCTTTTATATGTCCACACAGATACCGAATTTTTCAGCCAAAATCTGTTTTAAGTTTCCCTCAATGGGGTGGGTGATCACCTGTCCGTCTTTTACTTCTTTGTAAACGTCATCCCAGATCATGCGGTAGCCCTCCGGCGTGCGCATGTTTAAAATGCGGTGCTGCACATGAAGCGCTTCCGGGTGGGTGGACATATAGTGGTTCAGAAACATAAAATCCGTTTCGTAGCAGGTGATGTCGGTGAACAGAATTTCAATGCGGGTGGTAACGGAATCATCTTCACTGTGTACATCGCTTTTTCCCTTAGATTCCCGGCAGATGGCATACCAGCCCGGAACATCCGGTTTTACACAGAAACGTTCTCCCCGCAGTTCCTGCCAGCCTGCGGCGGTGATATCCAGTCCGGCAGGAGGCATAGGCCCTCCAAGACCCACATCACAGAAATAGATGTGATCGTCGATGGTGACGAAAGTACCGCGGTGATCGATGGGGTGGGTATACTCCGGCGCACCCAGCAGAACTCTGCACATGCAGGGGCGGGCAGTAAACCCCAGGCTGATCAGCAGTCGGTAGAAGGAACCGTTCAGTTCCAGACAGTAGCCGCCCCGGTTCCGGTTTACGATCTTATCAAACAGTACATCGGGGTGCAGGTCTATTTCCATACGAAAATCGTGGCAGTCCAGGGTCTCGAAGGGAACATTGGACTGGTGAAGGCAGATCAGTTCATCCAAAAGTTCCTTTGTGGGCGTTCTGCTGCCTTCATAGCCGATACGCTTTAAGTAGGAAGTGATTTCCGCATCATTCATTTTTTTCATTGGTTCATATTCATCAAACATGTGTGGCTTCCTCCGTATTCATGGAAAGTTTTTAACTTAAAGTAGTTACATTATAATACATAGGAAATAAATATGGAAATAGAGATTTTGTTTATGTATATGCAAAATTTTCATGATGGAACATTCAAAAATTATACAAAAAACTCTATTGCAACTGCAATTCTTTCCTGATAGTATGAAATTGGGGGATGTGTGAATGTTGAGAAGAACAAAAATTCTGATTCTGATTTTTATTATTTGCATTTTATGCTTTTGATCATGCGGCATAGATGCACTGGCATCTATCGACCTGGTGCGGCTGGATGAGAAGGGGCTTTATTATAACATTCACGCTTCAAATAAGAGCGAGCTGTACTGTTTTGATGAATCGACAGGAAAATCGAAGATGATTTCAGGGGAATGCGGTCCTCTTATGGATGATGCTGGAAATTCCACTGTGTTATGCCGGACAGAAAATATGGTTTTGTACGATGAAAATAAAAAAGAGATTTATTTGTTGCAGGACGATTGTTTATATTTTGCTGCAAAGCTGGATTTGAGTGTTATTTCCGGGGGCGCTGAGAGTATAAAGTCGGCTCCATACATTTATAAAATGACAGAGGATTGCATCTTTGGATTTGGAAACGGAACATATTTCTCTATATCAGGAGTTTTATGGCTGGAAGAACAGAAATGTACATGTATCTGATATCCGGGTTGGAGAAAACGGATTCTATTATATCAATGCCACACACAGTAAGCTGTCAGGAGGAGGGCTATATTATTACAATATGCAGGAGGATGCATTTGTGCGTATTGCAGATTAGAGTACAAATATTGTGGAATGTTTTTATAAGGGGATGCCATGATGGAGCGGCATCCCCTTTTGGGAACCTTTCATCCGAAGGGAGCAGTCAGTGGTAGATTCTCCTGTAGGTATAGTTAAGAAATGCTGCAGAAAACAAATTCTCTTGTCTGCATACCCTGCATCACAGCATCCTTTCCAAGCATTCGGATAAGCTGTATCACCTTCATGGCATAATCATCCTGGTCGGTGTAATAGATGACGGTCTGATCTGCGGTGGAAAATATTGTTTTTAAGATACCGGCGTCTCCCTGAGAGAGAGAATGTCCGAAAATATGAGCCACCGTCGTTTCGCCCGTGGACGGTTTTATGTTTGCCATATCCAAAGTTCCGGTAAATTTCATAATACTCTGGAAATAATTCTTAAAGTAGATAAATTCCAGATGATCCTCAGATTCGTCGGGAACCCCCAGTACCATGTTTGGATGTTCGCCTGAGGCACGACCCTTTACATAAAAAACGCGGTCCTCGGGAATATCATACAGTTTGTAAGTGTCCGTAAAGTTAAAGTTCACCACATAGTCCGGTTGAATTTCTTCAAATTTTGGAAAGTGGATGGAGCAGGCGGTGTTGGTCTCCTCTGTCAGGTGGCATCCCAGAGCAGAGGTAAATTCATCCAACTCTGTGCGAAGCTCCTGTATGATCTTTTTTTCGTCCAGTTGTTTGTTCTGCGTGATAAATTCCGGTCGGATGTGGAACAGACCTCCGGTGGAATCATCATAAATCTGCTCGAAGATTTTGAAAAAGCGCTGGAACATTTTCAATTCAAAGTAAGTGAAATCCTGCATCAAAAGGGAAAAGCGCAGAATATCGAAATCCGCATCTTTTTTTAATTCCCGGATTTTTGCCATAAAATCGAGAAATACCTGTAAGATTGCTTCCAGTTGTTCTTCAAATTCCTTCCATGTGCCCTCTGCCGCCCGGAATGCCTGAAAATAGCGGACAAAACCATTGGTATAGCCCAGGGCTGCCAAAGCCTTTTCTGCCTCTGTACGGTCGGCAGCAGGAATCTGCTGTGCGGCTGTGACCGTATCTGTAAAATCTTTATAGGTGGTCCTGAATCCGTGATAAAGGTCAAAGCCATTTCCGATTACAAGAATATGTCTTTCGTTCATGATAGTTCCTTTCTGATTTATTTTAGAGTTGCGGTTGCTTGTTTTTCTGCTGACATGATATATAATAGAATTGACGGGAGAAAAAGTCAAATGTAGAATAGAAGTAACTGTACAGAGAAAAGTGGGTTACTGTTCAGACAGTACCTGAGCATTTAGCTGCTCAGGTACGTAAGAACGTGATTCAGGTGTGAGCAGGCTCCTTTTGCGAAGCAAAACTTAAAATGAGCCTGCGAATTGTTACTGGAACGAGGTACGAGTGAACAGTAACAAAAGAGGTTCTGAACAGTTGCGGGGAAAGAAGTAAAGACAAAGGATGAAATAAACGGAGGTAAAGATAAGATGAAAGAGAAAAAGGTTCTGATTCGCGGCGGTGGTGAGTTTGCTACCGGAATTGCTCATAAATTGACAAAAAGCGGATATCCGGTATTGATGCTGGAATGCGAGTATCCAAGTGCAATCCGCAGAACAGTGTCTTTCAGTGATGCTGCACTGGAAGGAATTACTGCTGTGGAGGGTGTGGTATGCAGAAAGATCAATCAGGCAGCTTCCAGTGAGGTTGTGTGGTCTATGGGAGAAGTACCTCTTTTGGTGGATGCGGAGGCATCTGTGATTGCAGAATTTCAGCCGGATGTGGTAGTAGATGCGGTTTTGGAAAATAAGAGTACGAGAACTACAATAGATATGGCTCCGGTGACCATCGGGCTGGGATCAGGTTTTGAGGCAGGACGGGACGTGGATTATGTGATCGAGACGATGCAGGGGCATCATCTTGGCAGAATCATTCCGGTAGGATGCGCCACGCCTGATAACGGGGGACAGAGACTGATTGCCGGATATGGCAGAGAACGAATCATTCATGCCCCGGTGCAAGGCAGACTGGAAGCACTGGCACAGATCGGTGATGTGGTAGAGAAGCACCAATTGATCGCGATCATAGGGGAAGAACCGATCCATGCTACGCTTACCGGCGTGCTTCGGGGAATGCTGCCGAATGGCTGTCAGGTGGAGCAGGGAATGCGTATTGCAGAGATCGATCCGCGTATCGAACAGAGGCAGAATTATAATACCATATCCGATCGTGCAAGGTGTGTTGCAGGTGCTGTGTTGGAGCTGGTAGTTATGCATGATGAGAAAGACAATCAATAGAAAATTACGGGGCGTCATGCTTGTCACAGCAATGCTCGCAGGAGCCGGCGGATCCGCAGTTACAGCATCCGCCGCCTTTTTTTGTTTTTATGATGTGCCGCAGGGCAATGATAAACCATGCAGCAATGATGAAAACAAGTAAAATATCAATCGGTTTCATAAAATA
>CAYRZL010000030.1:0-27244 GCA_964428795.1 uncultured Lachnospiraceae bacterium
GTATTATCCTCTACGCTTCTTTTTTACAAAATAGTTCAATATACCGCCTGCAGCAATAATGATGACAGCAATCACCAGTACTTTTTTTGCCGCTTCCTGAGGTATCTGACCTTTTGATCCGATCGTTTCCGAATAAAAGGTTAATGTATAGTCAATCTCAACAGGATCTCCCATTGCAGTGGTGTCCGCTATGACCGGCATTGAGCCATCCATCACCGTGATTGGAATCTCAAAGGTCGAGTTGCCGCCATCGGTGGTCAGATTATAATAGGTCTCCCCCTCCACAATCATATAATCATAATATGCACTGCTCCACAGCAGCGTCGCATACGCTTTTCCATCACGCACGGTAAGCAGCGTGGGGGAACTGATACTTGCCCTTCCGCTTCCGCCTGTCATGTTTACCTCTATGGAATACTCGCCATCGGAATGGGCAATATCCACAGCCTCCGACGCTCCCTGCCCGGTGCTTTTGTTTTCCCCGCTTTCTGATTCCTCATCGCTTCCCTCCACCTGGTAGGCAAGAATTGCCATCTCGATCAGTTCGTAATCCGGCAATTCGATCAGAAGCGCCTCCTCCGGAAGAGTGGAGGCGTCAAAAACAAGCTTTCTGTCATACCACATCTGTCTTTTTTTACTGAAAGCGGCACAATCCATCTCCTGATCCAATGCCTCCACGGGTATTGTAAAAATGCTTTTTCCATCCTCTTCCCGACAGCCGATGAAATTGCTCTTCTGATCCTTTTCCGCCTCCTGGGCAGTTCCCATGTAGACGTACTCATAGCTCAGACTGGAAATCGTGATCTCCGCGGTCATTTCATCGCCATCCACCAGAAGCCTTGCCTCCGTGATCCGGAAGAAAGGCGATGAGCTATCCACTTCTATTTCATAAGTTCCATCCACGATATCTCCGGGATAGATCGGAACCATTCCGTATTTTCCCGCTTCCTTATGACGCAATGCGTCCTTAGCATTCTGCAGGCGCTCAGCATATGGGCTGGCTGTCGTTTCACTTTCTTCGGTCTGCTGATCCTGCGAGGAAGCGCTCTGTTGATCCGTGACCGTTTCCGCCGCCCATACCGTCTGACCGGAAACTGCCCAGATCAAAAACAGCAAACCCAGATATCTTCTAAAAAATTTCTTTCCCATTCTGTATCCCTTTTTAAACCGGTTCTGCATTTTGTGCATGTTTTCTGTAAATATCTCTTACTTTTTCATACTCGCCCAATCCCCGGACAATGGGGGTGACTTCCACACCCTCGCTTTTCAGCCTGGATTCCCATGAATCGGGATCGTCTCCTGCCATATCAACGACTGCATGATTTCCCGCCACCACCAGCAGAGGGGTCAAATACACCCGGTCCGGTTTTCTGTCCCGCACCTGCTGCAGCACTGCGCCAAAGCCGGGTTCACACTCCACCGTCCCCACACAGAAATTCTGAAATCCGTCTCTCTTAAACTGCTCTTCCAGCAGTTCATACACCGGAAACGAAATATATGCGCTTCCATGTCCCATGAATGCCAGCATTTCACAGGGCTTCACATCCATGAAGGTTTCCTCCAGCGCCTTTGCAAGCTCCTTCAGGTCGTCTTCCTTCGCAAGCAGAGGTTCTCCCATGCGCAGCTCTTCAAACCGGTCACGATAGGAAACAATGGTCTCCTTTGTAGCCTCATATTCTTTCCCTTCCATCATGTGGGTAGGCTGAATCAGAACATCCGTAATACCATCCTGCAGCATCCGCTCCATTGCCTCCTTGACATTATCATAATGAATGCCCTGTGTCTCCTGAAGCTTCTTTATAATTCTCCCGCTGGTCCATGCCCGGTAAAATATCCGCTGCAAAAACGCATCCGCCAAATCCCGTTCGATTGCCTCAATGGTTCTCTTCCGGGTCATTTCATAAGCTGTTCCAAAACTGACTACAAGCAATGCAGATTTTTTCATATTCCCTCTTCTCCTACAGATTTTTCTTCCGGTAAATAAACAATACGGATATGAATCCAAATACGATCAGGTACAAAAACAACACCACAAATCCAAACACCCCCGGAGCTTCCCCATTGGAAATGCTTCGGACCATACTGCTTGTCTGAGACAACGGAAGCATGGAAATAACCTGGCGAAAGCCTACAGGCATCTGGTCGGTGGAAAAAAACGTATTGCACAGAAAAGTCATTGGCATGATGATATAAGAGGTAAACCGGGGTGCATCGGAATAGCTCTTTGCCAAAAAGGAAAGCACCAGAGCGATCGTGGAAAAAACCGTTCCATTCAAAAACAATATAAAAAAGGACATTCCGTTAAAGATCAGATCCGTGCGCACCGGTGACGTCAGCAGTAAAATGACTGCACCGGCATACAATCCCCGCAGGCTTCCTCCGATAATCTGTCCCACAATAAACTGCCATAGCGGTGTGGGTGAGACCATAACCTGATCCAGCGCTTTTTCATACAATCTCTGAACACTCATATTCTGGGCAATGGCACTGAAGCTCCCTGTCATCGTCGCCATAGACACGATTCCGGGGATCAGGAAATGCAGATATGGCTCCCCGTGGGACGTTGTCTGTATTCCCATACCAAAAATAATCAGATACATAAGCGGCGAGATCATGGCGGCAACCGTGATCTTATAAAAATCCCGGCGAAATTCTACCCATTTCTCCCATAAAACTGTAATGATTCCCATGTAAACTCCTCTTTTATATCAACTTCTGACCGGCACACTCCACAAAAACATCCTCCAGCGTGGTCGCCCGCAGCGACGCCTGATTTCCCGCTTTGGCAAGATACCGTATGGCTTCCTCCCTGTCATGGAAATACCGGCTGACCAGACTGTTCTCTGAGGTTTCGTCCACCGCAAAAGCGCCAAGCTGCATGATCAGGTTCCCCGGCGTATCCAGCTTCTGCAGCCTGCCCCGGTTGATCAACGCCACCCGGTCGCAGAGCGCCTGCGCCTCCTCCATATAATGTGTGGTCAGAATAATCGTCATGTTCTTTCCGTTCAGCTTTCTGAGCAGATTCCACATCTGCCTTCTGGAAAGAGCGTCCATTCCGGCGGTAGGCTCATCCAGAAGCAGAATCTCCGGCTCGATCATCAGCGCCCTGCAGATCATCAGCTTCCGCTTCATACCTCCGGACAAATGCCGGATCGTGCGCTTTCTGTACTCCAAAAGACCTGCGAACTCCAAAAGTTCCTCCGTTTTCTGCTTTATGACTTTCCGGGGCATAAAATACAGACGCCCCTGATATTCCATCACCTCATCCATATTCATATCCTGACGCATGGAATATTCCTGGGTGATCACACTCAGCTTTCGCTTTTGTTCGGAGGCCTTGCGGTTCAGCGGTTTTCCGTCCACCAGTATCTCCCCTTCTGTGGGCAGAAGCACGGTGGAGATCATACTGATGGTGGTAGTCTTTCCCGCCCCGTTCGGTCCCAGCAGACCAAAAAATTCTCCTGTCTCCATGGTCAGGTTCAGGTGATCCACCGCCACAAAATCATCAAATTGTTTGGTCAGATTTTTCAGCTCTATCATCTTTTCTTATGCTTCCTTTGCAATGATCAGAGAAAAATATCCGGCATCGTCCGGTATTTCATCCACACTCCGGTAAATTTTTTCCGTCTCCATACTGCAGTTTTCCACTACACTGACTTGTTTTCCGCTTTCCCGCAGCAGATTTTTTACTTCCTTCATATGACTGGCAGACTTCATCAGGACATAATTTCCCTCACAGGAAAGGGGCTCCTCCTTCTTGTGAACTGCCGGAACCACATGAAGCTGCTCATCCCACTCTACCAGCGGAAGCTTCAGTCTGGCTGCTGCGGCACAAAAAGAAGGGATGCCGCTGACCAGCTCCACGGTATAACCGTCCGCCTCCAGAATCTGCTGCAAATAGCTGAACGTACAGTAAATTGTGGGATCTCCCAGCGTAAGATAAACCACGTTTTTTCCCTGATCCAGATAGGTTTCTAATATTTTTGCACCTTTCCTGTGTTCCTGATCCATCAACTCCCTGTTTTTTACCATGGGCATATAGATGGGAACCAATTCCTTCTCCGCCAGCTCCGGCACGTTTTTCACCGCAATTTTGTATGCCACCGATTCTTTTGCATCCTTTCCCGGAACAGCAATCACAGCATTCTCCCGAATCATCCGGATCGCCTTTACGGTCATCAGTTCCGGATCACCCGGTCCTACGCCTACGCCATACGCAATACCTTTTTTCATATCCACTTCTCCTTGTATACGTTCATCGTTTGTTTTTAAAGCTTTTTATCCGATCCTGCCCTCTCTCATGCAGTCTGCAAGCTCTTCTGCAAAATATGTGATATAAATATCCGCACCTGCACGGTATGCGCCCACCGCCATCTCACACATAATCGAGATCTCATCAATACATCCTGCGGCAGCCGCACATTTTACCATGGAATACTCTCCGCTGACACTGTAGGCTGCAACGGGGAGATTTGTATTCTTTCGCACTTCCCGGATCACATCACCATAGGATAAGGCAGGCTTCACCATAATGATATCTGCCCCTTCCTGCTCGTCCAGCAATGCCTCCCGCAATGCCTCTCTTCCATTGTGATAATCCATCTGATACGTTTTGCGGTCCCCAAAGGACGGAGCCGAACCTGCCGCATCACGGAACGGTCCGTAAAAGGAGGATGCAAATTTGGATGCATATGCCATGATGGGCGTGTTGGTGTAACCATGCTCATCCAAAGCATCACGGATTGCCCGGATCTGGCCATCCATCATGGCTGAGGGCGCCACCATGTCCGCTCCCGCTTCCGTCTGGGACACTGCGATTTCTCCCAGCAGATGCAGAGTCGCATCATTGTCCACGTCCTGTCCGTGTAAAATTCCGCAGTGACCATGGCAGGTATACTCACACATGCATACGTCACCGATACAATAGAGATGCGGAAACAACTCTTTTGCCCTGCGGATTCCTCTCTGGATAATACCGTCCTTCGCATATGCCTGAGAGCCCTTTTCATCCTTGCGCTCCGGCAGACCGAAAAACATGACCCCTCCCACACCTGCGTCTATGAGGCTCTGCAATTTTTCTTCCATCCGATCGATGGTATAACGGTACTGACCCGGCATGGCTTCTATCGCCTCCACACGATCTGTTCCCTCAATCAAAAACATGGGATAGATCAGAGAGGATGCATCTATGCGTGTCTCTCTTATCATTTTTCTGATCCGTTCATTTCCCCGCAGTCTGCGGGGACGTATTTTTAAATCCATTTTGTTCTCCTTTTCTATCTTAAAACTGCTTCCACTAATCCCTCCACCGTGGCTTCTTTTGCGATCACTGTTTTCATTCCGTACCCTTCTGCCGCCCGGGCGGTCTGACTGCCGATACAGATTGCTGTCACCTGCTTTAGTACTTCTCTCTCTGCAAGGCCTGGCATTCCCGCAAAACCTTTTACGGTAGATGCACTGGTAAAGATTACACCGGAAATTCGTCTTTTTTTCAGTTCCCCGGAGAGATCCAGAATCCCATTCTGCTCTGAAACGGTATCATAGACAGGCAGATCCACGATCTGAACCTGTTTTCGTTTTTCAATTTCTGTGATTATATCCAGTGAGCCTTTGCGTGCCCTTGGTATCAGGATACGATCTCCGTCACTGCAATCCTCTCCGATACAAATGCCCAGATGCTTTGCGTCATACACGGCAGGCTGTAAATCTGCCAGCAGACCATGCTTTTCTAATTCTGCCGCTGTACCTGCGCCCAACGCCGCAATCCTGCATCCGAAAAGACTTCTTACATCCTTCTTCTGCCTTTTCAGCTCTTCAAAGAAAATATCAACCCCGGCAGGGGACGTAAAAGCAATATACCGATATTGCTCTAATTTTTCCATCGCTTCTTCCAATGCCGGATTCGGTGAGATTGCTTCTGTGCGTATCGCAGGTATCTCCAACACTTCCGCTCCCAGCCTGCGAAGCCGGTCTGCCAGCTCGCCTGAGCGCACCCTCGGTCTGGTCACGATATACTTTCTGCCGGACAGGGGAAGCCTTTCATACCAGTCAAAATCCCTGCCAAGCGTCACCACTCTGCCGACCACGATGATGGCAGGCGGCTCAACACCCTGCCGCTTCACCTCTTCCTCCACTGTAGAGAGGTTTCCTATGATCTTTTTCTGGTTTGCGCTGGTTCCCTGCTGCAAGACTGCCACCGGCATATCAGGCTCCATTCCCGCATCCAGCAATCCCTTACATATATCCGGCAGGGCAGCCACGCCCATGAGAAATACCAGTGTACCCTTCAGTTTCACATAAGCTGCAAAATCAAGCTGATAGGGCTGATCCTTTTTCTTATGCCCGGTAATAATATGCAGGGATGACACATAATCCCGGTGGGTCACCGGAATACCGTTATATGCCGGAACGGATATGGCGGATGTAATGCCCGGAACTACCTCATAAGGAATCTCATGCTCTGTCAGCAATTCCAGCTCCTCGCCGCCTCTGCCGAACAAAAAGGGATCTCCGCCCTTCAATCGGACCACCCGTTTGCCCTCCTGCGCCTTTGTCAGCAGCAGCTTATTTATTTCCTCCTGGGGCATGATATGATGTCCGCTGCGTTTTCCCACATTGATCTTCTCCGCATGTTCCGGTATGAGCAGGAGAATACTCTGACCTACCAGAGCATCATACACGACCACTTCTGCATGTTCTAAAACTTCTTTCCCTTTTACGGTCAAAAGACCCACATCCGACGGACCTGCGCCCACCAGCCAGACCTTCCCCGTCGTTTCTTTACTTTGAAACATTTTTCCCAACTCCGATCTTTTCCGGTATCATGAATTTAGATACGCTTTTATCGTATCTCTCACATAGTCCAGCTCCTCCTTCGTATGAGCCCCGGACAAAAACATTGCCTCAAACTGTGCCGGAGCCAGATAAATGCCCTGCTTTAGCATATAATGAAAATATTCTCCATAGCGTTTTGTGTCTGACGTCTTTGCGCTGGCATAATCTCTCACCGGCACGTCGGTAAAGAAGAGAGAGCCAAGAGAACCGATGTGATTGAGACATACCCCTGCATGGCACTCTGCGATCACCGCCTCAAGATCAGAGAAAAACCCGTCGCTCTTTTTATTTAATCTCTCATAAAATCCCTTATCTTCCTTCAGCAAAGAAAGCTGTGCAATTCCGGCCGCCATTGCCACCGGATTGCCGCTGAGGGTTCCTGCCTGGTACACCTGTCCCACCGGAGCGACGCTCTCCATGATCTCCCGGCGTCCGCCGTAAGCGCCCACCGGCATACCTGCTCCGATGATCTTTCCGTATGTCACCAGATCCGCCGGGATACCAAAATATCCCTGTGCCCCGGAAAGGCTCAGCCGGAATCCGGTGATCACCTCATCAAAGATCAGGACGCTTCCGCGCCTTGTGCAAAGATCACGCAAGCCCTCCAAAAAGCCTTTCTCCGGAAGCACCACACCCATATTTGCCCCTACCGGTTCCACGATCACCGCGGCAATTTCCTCCGGATATTGCTCAAACAATGCTTCCACACTGGAAAAATCATTGTATATGGCAGACAGGGTATCCTGTGTGCACCCCTTCGGCACGCCCGCACTGTCCGGGATACCTGCGGTCATCACACCGGAACCCGCCTTTACAAGCAGTGCATCACTGTGTCCGTGATAACATCCCATAAATTTTACGATCTTATCCCGCCCGGTATATCCTCTTGCGGCACGGATCGCACTCATGACCGCCTCTGTTCCGGAATTTACCATCCGCACCATCTCAAGTCCCGGCACACAGGACGTCATCAGCTCTGCCATCTCCACTTCCTTCTCACAGGCGGCTCCATAGCTTAAGCCCTTCTCACAGGCTTTTATGACTGCTTCTCTTACCTCCGGATGATTGTGTCCCAGTATCATAGGTCCCCAGGAACCCACAAAATCCAGATATCGTTTTCCATCCGCATCTGTCATATATGCACCGTCTGCACTGTCAATAAATCTGGGGACTCCCCCTACCTGGCCAAACGCCCGCACCGGACTGTTTACGCCCCCCGGAATCAGTCCCAATGCTTTTTCAAAAAGTATTTCTGATCTTGACATCGTACTCTCCCTTCTGTCTCTGTCAGTTTATATCTAAGCGACTATGCTAAACTCGACTGCACCCTGAGGGCTTGCCTTGCTAAGCGTCGCTGCATACATGAAAGCAACCAGTCATCTGCGCCCTGAAGGGCTTGATTCCTGGGCTTTCATAGTAAATTGTGCTCCATACTGCGTATGCAGGAATAATAAGTATTTCCATCCACAGAATTTCTCAGATCAAACATCATTTTATTGATGGATCTTTGTACTGCCTGCTCCACTTCATGCTCCAACTGCATTTTTCCTTCCGAACTCAATTCCATCTTCCGAAGGCCTTTCTGCATCCGCCAGACAACATCCTTTCCGACGGATTGCTTAATGCTCTGAATCAACGGAATCAGATCCTGACCGTCATACCACACATAAAATTCCCTTATATGCTCTTCCAAAATAGCTTCCGCTTCCCTTATATGCTCCTGCACCGCCTCATCCCGGATATCAATTTTAAAGTCGTCCAGATCATACAGACACACATCCGGCAAATCTCCCACCGTTATTTCAATGTCTCTCGGCACAGCCAGATCCACAAAAACCAGCTTTCCTTTTCGGTTCAGCTTCGATACATCCTCCTGTGTCACGGTCACATTGGGGCTCGCCGTTGCACTGAATACATAATCACAGTCTCCCATGTATTCCATACGGTTTCCGTAATCCATTCGCTTACAGCCGGGCGGAATATCCACGACACCCTTATGGTACTGGCGGACCGTAACCGTCACATCCGCCTGCTCCTTCTGCAAAGCCAGCACGGTAAGCTTTCCCATCTCCCCGTTTCCGATCACCATACATGTTTTTCCGGCAAAGGTGAACCCGCTTTTCTTTAAGGTAGCCAGCGCCTGATCCACGGCAGAATGATTATCCCTGCTGAGTACCACCTGGGTTTTTACCTTTTTCCCGGCGGTCACTGCCATGCGAAACAATGTCTCCAATACATGATCTGTGGCATAATGCTCTCTTGCAAAGGACAATGCATGTTTTACCTGGGAAAGAATCTGATCCTCCCCCAGGATTCTGGATTCCAACCCTCCTGCCATCCGGAACAAATGATCTACTGCCATCTGCCCCTCCCGGAAATGAAAATATGGCTCCAGTTCTTTCTGAGAAACCCCTTTCACCCGGCAGATCAGATCAAAAAGCGGTGTGTCAAACGTATCCTCCGCACTGATCCACAGCTCCATCCGGTTGCAGGTGGAGAGTATCACACATCCTGCGATCCCTTTCTCCTGACAAATCAGCTCCAACGCCTCCGCCATACGAATTTTCGTAAAGGAAAATACGGTACGAATATCAATTCCTGCTGTATTATGGTCAATGCCAATCATCTGTATTTTCATCAATATCCCCTCTTACTTCCGGTTATGATATTTTTTCATCAACTGCTCCGCCAGCTGCTCTCCCATTCCGGCTGCCTGCTCCGGTTTCCCCGAAAGGCTTCCCGTCACATAATCCTCTCCGTCATCCGGGCAATATAATCCACGCAGTGTGAGTATTCCGTTCTCTGACACTGCATGTGCCGCAATGGGCGAGCTGCATCCGCCTTCACAGGTTCTTACAAAGCTCCGCTCTGCCGACGCACATATTTCTGCATTCCAATCAAAATATCCCTGCAGCTGATCATAGGATTCTGAAACCCGTCCCTGCACACACAGGATACCCTGTCCGGCTGCGGGGATCATCTCATCCACAGAAAAGTATCTGCCGATACGATGTTCCAACCCCAGACGTTTTAATCCTGCGGCAGCAAGGATCAGAGCGCTGTAATTTCCTTCATCCAGCTTGCGAAGTCTCGTCTGGACATTCCCCCGGGCACTGGCAAACGTCATATGGGGATACATCTTTTTCATCTGTAAGATACGCCGCCTGCTGGAACAGCCGATGGGCAGTGTTTCCTTCAACTGAGTCTCACCCTCGGGCAGCACAAGCACATCCCTCGCATCCTCCCGGCAGGAAAAACCAAGAAGCGGCAGATCCTCCGGCGCCTCCATGGGAACATCCTTGAGACTGTGCACAGAGATATCACTGCGTTTTTCCCTCAAAGCACGGTCCAGCTCTTTTACAAACAGACCTTTTCCTCCCACCTTGTCCAATGTCCGGTCTAAAATCTTATCCCCGGTGGTTTTCATAGGCACCAGCTCCACCATCGTATCGGGATGGTGTTTTTCTATATAGGTTTTTACCATCTCACTCTGTACCAAAGCAAGACGACTTTCTCTCGTTCCGATCTTTATTATTTTTCTGTTCATAGGATTCATTTTCTCTATTTTTGATTCTCGTTTTCCTTATATTCATTCAAAAACTTCCGGATATGACTGCTGAACCTGCGCACCTTCTTATGATCTCTTCCGCCGGAGGATACGCCCATCACGATATCCTCATATTCGATCAGCGCCGGAAACAGAAAATCACACATGTCCTGATCCGAAGCCACATTTACCGGAATCCGGTTCTCTCTGCAAAATCTGTAAATCTCCCGATCCGCCTGCGGATCATCCGTAGCTGACAACACAAAATCCGCCATGGGGATGCCGCTGTGGGGATAACTGTCACAAATAACTTTCAACTGCTTTTCCAGCTCACTCTTGCCATATCTTTTTGTCAAAGCATAGATTTCCCCGGAAACCTCCGGTGCGATCACTGTCACATTTGCCCCAAAACGCAGCAGAGCATCCACCCGTCGTGTTGCAATGATGCCGCCCCCAAAGACAACTGCATGCTTTCCGTTTAGATTTATAAATATTGGAAAATATCTGTCCTGTTCCATGTTTCCCCCTGCTTTTAAGCTCCTGCCATTATTTTAATACAAGCTGCTATTTCCGCTCCGGCTTTAGCATGTACAAAAGAGCATTGCAGATAGCCGCTGCCACATTGCTGCCGCCCTTGCGTCCTTTTGCAACAATATATGGTACGTCCGTCTCCATGATCAGCTCCTTGGACTGTACCACGTTCACAAATCCAACCGGGACACCGATGATGAGCGCCGGTTTTATTCTTTCTTCCTTGATCAGTTCATAGAGCCGAACCAATGCGGTGGGTGCATTTCCGATTGCAAAAATAAGGGGCCGGTTCATGGCTGCCGCCTTGTCCATGCAGGCGGTAGCTCTGGTCGTGCCATTCTCCTTTGCGATAGCCGCCACATCCTCATCGGACATAAAATTATAAACCTGTCCGCCCAGTTTTTTTACCAGATTTTTGTTGATACCGGACCACGCCATACGGGTATCCGTCACGATGGACACACCGTTTCTCAGCGCTTCCATCCCCTTTTCCACTGCACCATCCGAAAACACCAGATTATCCGCATATTCAAAATCCGCCGTGGTGTGAATGACACGCTTAATGACAGGAGCCTGTTTTTCAGAAAATGTCCGTTCTCCCATTTCCTTTGTAATAATTTCAAAACTCCTCTTCTCTATATCCATAGGGAGTACATTTTCCAGCTCAATTTTCATCTCTTATCCTCCTAAAGCTCAATTCCCATTCGTGATCCAATACCGCGGTCATAGGGATGTTTGATCTTTTTTATCTCTGACACATAATCCGCAAGCCTGATCAACTGCTCGGAAGGATCCCGTCCGGTCAGCACCACCTCCAGCTCCTCCGGTTTGTTTTTCAAAAAATCTACAAGTGCAGCTTCCTTCAGCATTCCTGTACCGACAGCACCGATTGCCTCATCTAAGACAAGCATCTGATAACCGGCATACTCTCCTGCTTCATTTTTTGCAGCGGCGGCATTTAAAACCGTCCGGATCACATGAGAAAAATGCTGCTCATAATAAGCGGATGCCCCGTTTTTTGTCTGTTCATCCATCAGAAACGTAAATCCAAAGCATTTATCACACAAAAGCAGGTCAATGTTATCTATTTTTTTCAGTTCCTTTAACTCGCCGGATGTACCGTCCTTTAAAAACTGGGTATACAATACTCTGCCCCCGCTTCCGGCGCACCGCACCGCCAGTCCTGCTGCCGCCGTGGATTTTCCCTTTCCGTCTCCCGTATAAATATGAATCAGTCCAACCATATAAATGCTCCTCTCTTTTTGCAATTGCTGCATATCACTGTATCAAACTTACGTCACATCAGACACCTTCATGCAAAATCTGATAAATTTTCTCCATATTCAGGTGCTCTCTCAATGTATCTGCCAGAATATCATACTGCTTTTCTTTATAGGCGGCATAATCCATGGTCTCCACATCCTGTAAATCCACACCCTTTGCCTTTGCCAGCGACAAAACCACCGTTTTTGCCACCTGCTCTTTATCAAAAATGCCATGTACATAGGAACCGTACACGTTATCGCAGCAGATTCCTTCCCGTTTTGTCCGCTTTGTCACGGTGTCTGTAATCTGTGTCAATGCTGATATATCCTCTGAAACACTGCTGCGCCCCATGTGAATCTCATAGCCCGAAAACTCCACCCCGGACAACTGCCCGAGAACGCCTGCTGCCTGTTCAAACCTTCCCCGGACTCTGGTTCTTGTTTTTTCCCCTTCAAATACGGTATCCATGGGAAGCAGGCCCATTCCCTTTATGTGTCCGCCTTCCTCCACCGCGTCAGGATCGGAAATGGAGGTACCAAGCATCTGATATCCGCCGCACACGCCAAAGATCACGCTGCCCCGCTGCTTTGCCTTCAAAACTGCCGCCTCCATACCGGACTGGCGCATCCACAAAAGATCCCTCATGGTATTTTTTGTCCCGGGCAGGATGATCATATCCGGCTGCTTTAGCTGTGAGGGCTGCTGCACATAGCGCAGGGAAACCCCCGGAATGCTCTCAAAAATATTAAAATCCGTGAAATTTGAAATGCGGGGCAGACGAATGACCGCAATATCAATGAGATCTACTTCCTGACTTCCCTCAAACCGCTCCGTGAGGCTGTCCTCGTCCTCCACATCAATATACATATAAGGCGCTACCCCCACTACCGGAATACCGCTTTTTTCTTCCAGCATTTCAATACCGGGATCGAGAATCGTCTTATCCCCCCGGAATTTATTGATGATCGTTCCCTTCACCATGCTCCTCTCATCTTCCTCCAGCAGCATGACCGTACCGATGAGCTGGGCAAACACGCCTCCTCTGTCGATATCACCTACCAGAAGAACCGGGGCATTCGCCATCTTCGCCATTCCCATGTTGACGATATCATCTGCCTTCAGATTGATCTCTGCCGGTGATCCGGCTCCCTCTATGACAATGATATCATTCTCTTCTGACAGCTTATTGTATGCTTTCATAATATCCGGGATCAGACTTTTTTTATATTTAAAATAGTCCCTCGCATTCATATTTCCAAGGACTTCCCCGTTTACGATCACCTGGCTTCCGATATCATTGGTGGGTTTTAACAAAATCGGATTCATCAACACGGAGGGCTCCACGCCCGCCGCTTCCGCCTGCATCACCTGGGCACGCCCCATCTCCAATCCTTCTTTTGTGATAAAAGAATTTAACGCCATGTTTTGAGACTTGAAGGGAACCACCCGGTATCCGTCCTGCTTAAAGATCCGGCACAACCCTGCCGCCAGCAGGCTTTTTCCCGCATTTGACATAGTTCCCTGTATCATGATCGCCTTTGCCATTTATCTATTCTCCTTCATGCAAAACCCTCTTCGTTTTATGCCTGCCCAAAACCCATCTTAAAATTCCGCAGCACCGTCAGCAGCTTTTCATTGTCCTCTCTGGATTTTACTGCGATCCGGTAATACCCGTCGCTCAAGCCATCATAATTTCCGCAGTCACGGATCAGAAATCCCCGTTTCAGACAATACTCTGCCAGGCCTGTCTCTGCCCGGAAAAAAATAAAGTTTGCCGCAGGCTCAAACACCTGATAGCCTGCCTTTTTAAGTTCCTTTGTCAAAAAAATGCGTTCTTTCGCCACACAGCCTCTCGTATATTCTGCAAAATCGGTTTCTTTCACTGCAGCAGTCCCTGCCAGCATAGCCGGAACGGACACCCGCCATGGCTGAGAGACTTCCTCCATACTGCGAAGAAGCTCCGTATCCGTCGTGATTCCATAACCGAGGCGAAGTCCCGCCATGGCATACATTTTTGTGAATGCTTTTATAATTATGAGATAACGAAAGGTTCCCAGCTTTCCGACCTGCGTCCGTTTCTGCCAGTCGTCAAGGAAATCCACAAAGCACTCATCCAGCGCCAGATACGTCCCTGTGCGCTCACACCGCTCTATGATTTGCTCTAACAGCTCCGGCTCCAGCAGCGTACCGGTTGGATTGTTTGGATTGCACAGAAAGATCATATCCGTAGATTCGGTGATACGATCCAGGAAGTCTTCCCTCAGCGCAAAACCAAATGCCGGAACACATGTATATTTATCAATCTCACAATCCACGCTGCCCAATGCCTGTTCATACTCAAAAAAAGACGGTATCGGAATCAACGCCCTTTTCGGCTTCAACGCCCGTACCAGTGTAAAAATCACATCCGCGGCTCCGTTACCGCAAAAAATCCACTCCGCCTTTATTCCGTCACGGGAAGCAATGGCACGTTTTAGTTCCCGGCATTTCACATCCGGATAAGCGCCGGACCGTAACACTCCCGTTATGGCTGCCTCCCTCACCGAATCCGGCATTCCAAGCACATTGATATTTGCAGAAAAATCTATGCTGTTTTTGTGTGTGTAAATATCTCCGCCATGCTGATGCATCTGTCTGTTGTTCTCCTTTTTCCTATCTTTGCGCGGCGATAATGACCGTCTTCACTGCAAGAAATACGATCAGACCAAACACGGACGTACCGTACAGCAGACGGTTCGCCCTCACAATATCCTCAGGCTCCACCGCTCTCATATCATCTCCGATGGTTTTCTTTCTGTGAAGCTGTCCAAAATACCATGCATCTCCTGCCAGCTGTATCTGCAATGCGCCTGCCATGACCGCCTCTGTCTGTGCAGAGTTGGGGCTGGCATGGTTAAAACGGTCTCTTTTAAAGATCCGCGCCCCATCTTTTCTGCTTTCGCCGCAGATACCGCTGACCGCAATCATAAAAACCGCACACAGACGCGACGGAATAAAGTTCATCACATCATCCAGCTTCGCCGCCGCCCTGCCAAGATACATATATTTGTCATTTTTATATCCAACCATGGAATCCATGGTATTCACTGCCTTATAAAAGAACCCGAGAACCGGACCGCCGATCGCCATGTAAAACATCGGAGCGATCACCCCGTCGGAGGCATTTTCCGCCACCGTCTCCACTGCCGCTTTTACCACGCCTGTCTCAGTCAGGTTTTCCGTATCCCTCCCCACGATCATGGAAACCGCTTTTCGACCTTCCGGGAGCCCCTGATCTCTCAGTGCAGTATAGACCTTAATGCTCTCTGTTCGCAGAGACTTTGTGGCAAGCAGCGCATAACACATGATGACCTCCAGCACAAATCCCGCCCCGAAGTGAATGCGATATGCGATTAAAAGCAATGCTGTCGGAATCAGCACCGATACTGCAAGCACCAGAATCACAAGCAAAATTCCCGCTGTAAGCTCCGACTTTTCCACACACTCCGGCGTTGCTTCCTCTGAGCGCTTTTTACATACCGTCCTTCTCAGCAATTTTTCAAAGGCGGTAATAAACCATCCGATCCCCTGCACCGGATGCCACCATCCATGAGGGTCCCCGATGATCAGATCGAGTACATAGCCAATCAGCAAAGCAACTGCAGAATTTGCTGCACAATTTAATATCAGGATCAACAAAACAGCTGCCCTCCTTCCTTTTAACCAAGCGCACAGGACTGGGTCAGTATGACTGCAAATGCCATGACCAGCTCGCAAATTTGCGTAAAAAAGCCCTGGGTGTCCCCTGTGATACCGCCAAATTTTTTCATAACCATCCTGCGGTACAAAAGCAGGGTAATACATGCCGCTGCCGCTGCCGCAATCCCCAGCGGAACAGATATGAGCAGCATTAAAGCAACGCAGACGCAGGCTTCGGTCAGCAGAACGATCCTGCACTTCTTTTTATCCGCTCCATCGGCAAAGGTGGCTGCCAATCCGCTGTTTTTCGCACAGGGAAAGGCTGCAATTCCAAACCCGTTCAACGCCCGGCTCAGGGCAAATCCAATGGCAAGCACCTTTACCGAAAGGATGCCTGCCTCTGACCAGATGCCAAAATCCGCCACAAAGTATACGCAGCAGATGATAATGGCAAAGGCTCCTGCGTGGGAATCCTTCAGAATCTCCAGTCTGCGCTCCATGGTCTGCCATGAGCTGAGGGCATCCGCCGTATCCAGCAGTCCATCCAGATGGATCCCACCGCTGACGATGACCGGAATCAAAATCAGAATTGCGGTAAACAATATATTTCCAATGGGCAGCAAGCGCCCAAATGTACTCCACACAAACATCAAAATACCGATTGCCGCTCCCACTGCCGGAAAATAGCAAAGGGCATACCTCATATTATCTTTGTTCCATTCGATCTGTGGCATGGGAATTTTTGAATACATCGAACATGCCACGATCAGACTCTCTATCCATTTCATTCTAACAATCTCTTTTAAGTTATTTCTGTTCCTCAGGTATTTTATGGTATATGGGAATCCCATGTACCACTTCCAACACCTGATCTGCCAAAGCTGCGATCTGACTGTTAAGCTGCGCCAGATCGCGCATATATTCCGTGGTGGATGCATCATAGCAGATGCCATCCGAAAAAACCTCGCTTGTCACGATCACCAGATGCTCCGCCTGCGCTGCCAGATGCCTGACACCCTCCATGATCCAGCCGCATACCCCTTCCTTTCTGCCCGTCCCGCTGTACCTTTCATTGGCGGTCAGATTTGACAGACATTCCAGCAAAACCGTGGTATTCTCCTGAATTTTCACATCCTCCAAATGTGTGTAGCATTCCAGCGTGTCAAATCCTTTTCCGCATCTTTGCTTACGGTGTCTGGCAATCCGCTTACGTCCTTCCTCTCCATATGGCTCCATCGTGGCGATGTAAAGCATTTTTCCCCTGTTCAGCTCCATACAGCGTCCTTCCGCATACTCGGATTTGCCGCTTCCGCTGCCTCCTGTCACAAAAACGATCATTTCTATATCTACCCTCTATCTATACCGGAACCTAATTCAACGGAACATATGTCCCGAATCCTGCCTCGGAAAAAGGACTCATTTCATGATAAATATGAACCGCCATATCCAAAAGCGGAAACAGGGCAACCGCTCCGCTGCCTTCTCCGAGACACATATCACATGTAAGGTATGCCTCTTTTCCGATGGCTTTAAGCAGCATCTCCCCGGCAGGCTCCTTTGACATGTGAGATGCCAGAATATAGTCTGCTGTTTTCGGTTCCAAACGAATTGCAGTCAGCGCAGCCACCGCCGAGATAAAACCATCCGCCACAACCGGAACATGATATATGGCTCCGCCTAAAAACACACCCGTCAGTCCGGCAATATCAAAACCTCCCACTTTAGCCAGCACATCCAGAGGATCCGAGGGATCTGGCCGATGCTTCGCCACCGATTCTCTGATCACCTGAATCTTGCGCTTAAGCCCTGCACTGGAAAGTCCCGCACCTCTCCCGGTCACTGCCTCCGGGTCTGCATTCAGAAGCACCGTTGTCATTGCACTGCTGGTTGTGGTATTTCCGATTCCCATCTCTCCCGTTGCCAGTATCTGATATCCTGCCTCTTTTTTCTCTTCCACAAGCTGAATGCCTGTCTCAATGGCTGTGACCGCCTCATTTCTTGTCATAGCAGGCTCCACATACATATTCTTTGTACCGTAAGCCACCTTGCGCCGCTCAACCCTTGGTGTATCCGCCGCCATACCGATGTCAATGGGGAAAATATCTGCCCCTGTATCCCGGCACATGAGCGCCACACAGGAGCGCATATCCAGAAAATTTTCTGCCACCACTGCGGTAACCTCCTGACCGCTCTGGGTCACTCCCTCAGCAACCACACCGTTATCGGCACACATAATAATCAGTCCTTTTTTTGCGATATCCACCCGGGCGCTGCCCTGGATTCCCGCAAGCCGGATCACTGCCTCCTCCAGCTTTCCGAGACTGCCGAGAGGCTTTGCCACCTGATCCCAATGCTCTTTCGCCTGTTTCATGGCATCTATATCGACAGATTGTATGTTCTGTATCTGTTTTCTTAATCGTTCCTCTGCTGCTGTCATGCTTCCTCTTCTCCTTTACCGTCCCGCCTCAGACTATAACGCTCGCAACATGCTACAAACCGTTTCGCGAAATCCGGATTGGAATAATAATACAAATGGGGAAATCCCGCCGCAAAATTCTCTCCTGCATGTATACAGTCCCAACTCCGTTTCCGCAGCGGTTTTGCCGCATGAAAGGAATCTCCGTTTGCAGTACTGTCAAAATAGTGAAACTCATGTCCTCTGATCTTTTCCCCTGCACTGCAAAATACCTGTTCCCTGTTTGCAGTCAGCTCAATATATCCGAATCTTCCCAGCCTCCGGGTACGAAAAACCTCACCGTCGATCACGTCAGCCATGGGCCACACGTTACCGTTCATATCCTCCATCTTACGGTGCAGATACATAAATCCGCCGCATTCTGCCAGAAAAGGAAGTCCCTCCCGGATACGCTCCCTCACAGATGTGAGCATACTTTTATTTTCCGACAACTGCTGTGCATACAATTCCGGATAACCGCCTCCCAGAAGCAGACCGTCCAGTTCCTCCGGCAGCTTTTCATCATGAATCGGAGAAAAATAACACAGATTTGCTCCAAGCTCCTCCAAAAGCTCCAGATTATCTTTATAATAGAAGCAAAACGCTTCGTCTCTCGCCACGCCGATCACAGGCGTCCCCACACGGGCATCAACAACGACAGATGTGCTTACACTTTCCATCTCCTGCGCCGATTCCGCCAGCCTAAGAAGCCCTTCCACATCCAGCGTTTCCTCCAGAATCCCCGCCAGCTTCTGCAGACGCTCCCGCAGATCCGAGATCTCACCCGGCGTCACCAGCCCAAGATGCCTGCTCTCGATCACGCAATCCTCTACCTTCGGCACATAACCGTACACACGCACGCCAAGCTTCGATTCTATCTGTTCTTTCATCTCACCATACATGGATTTTGTCATCTGATTGAGGATCACTCCCTGAACAGGGGCATCCGCTTTAAAGTCCAGAAATCCCTGTATCAGCGGCAGCACGGACAGGCTCATTCCCTTTGTATTTACGATCAATACCACCGGAGCATCCACAGTCCTTGCCACATCATAGGAGGACGCCTGCAGACTGATTCCTGCCACACCGTCATAAAATCCCATGACGCCTTCCAGCACAGATATGTCCGCTTTCCGGGCAGTGCGGCAAAACAGATATCTCACTGTCTCTTCATCCCCAAACCAGGTGTCCAGATTTCCGGAATCTGTTCCGATGACTTTTGTATGAAACATGGGATCAATATAATCCGGCCCGCACTTAAAGGACGCCACATGAAATCCCCGGTTCACCAGTAATTGTAAAATTCCACAGGTGATCAATGTCTTGCCGCTTCCACTGGAAGGCGCTGCAAACATGATACGCGGCTTCTTCATTTCACTTCCCCTTTTCCCTGAAAAGATATAATATATACCGGGTTTTGTCCCATCATCATGTGATACTGCGCCACCGTTTTGGATTTTCCAACGGAAACGGACACAATATCCACGTCCTCCACAGAAAGCTCTCGAAGACAGTTCATAGTCTCCGCCACCGTCTCAAGGGCAATGGCATTCACTACCACCCGCGCAGCCGGATTTTTCTCAAAAACAGTCTTAAGAATCTCTTTCATCTGACCGGAGCTGCCGCCGATAAAAACATGCGTAGGTTTCGGCAGCTCCTTTAACGCCTCCGGCGCTTTTCCCGGAATGATCTGCATATTAAAAGCCCGGAATTCTATCTTATTTTCCTGAAGCAGTCCGAGGGCGGAATCCTTTTGCTCAATAGCATATACCATACCGCCGCCTGCCTGACGGGCACATTCCACAGATACCGATCCGGTACCTGCGCCCACATCATAGATTACGGAGGTCTCTTTCAACCGCAGCTTTGATAAGGATACGCTGCGCACCTCCTCCTTGGTCATGGGGACCTCTGCCCTGGAAAATGCTCCGTCGGCAATCCCGTGGGTGCATATCTGTTCTGAAGCCCCTTCATTGACAAGGATCACCACGCTCACTCCGTCCCTGTCAAAAGAAAGAAATTCCTCCGGCGTTCCGCTCAAAATGCTCTCGTCCGGATAACTTAAGTCTGTGCCCACATACATTTGAATCTGACCATAACCGTAGGTACATAACTGCTGTGCCAGCTCACGGATATCATTTGCCTTTCCAACCAGTGCAAACACCTTCTCATGTGTTTCCACTGCCCGGATCAGATTCTGCTCTTTTCCATGAAGGCTCATCAGATACATGTCATCCCAGGACAGATGCAGCTTTGCAGCAAAGTATACCGGCGAGGAAATGCCGCACAGCATTTCCACTTTATAAGCGGTATCCCGCTCCAATTCTGTCACCAGCTTTTTCGCTCCGCTGTAAAATCCCACATCCCCGGACAGTGCCACCAGCACCCTTTTGTATTCCGGATGGGCTTTGATATAATCCACAATTTCTTCCGTGCGATACATAGATACCGACGGTTTTTTAAAATGCTCCAGTGTCTGCAGCATACGCTTCGCACCGATAAACACATCCGCCTGCCGGCACGCCCGTTCTCCCTCCAGGGTCATATTTTCCGGCGCACCCATGCCGATGCCAAGCAGAGTTACCTGTATTTGAACTGATTTCGGTGCAAATTTCCTCACCAGCTCCCTCAAGCTATATCCCGTCTCCTGATTCGGACGCCGGACGATCACACATTTTACACCCGCCCGCTTCGCTGCCCGGAGCTTTTCTGCAAAACCGCCTGCCGCTCCGGACTCCTTTGTGACCATATATGCTGCATCTGTCTGCTTTAACAGGGCATAATTCATTTCTTCCGAAAACGGTCCCTGCATACAGATCAGACGTTTTCCCTCAAATCCAAGCCTGAGACACTCTCTGATGGAATCCTCCACAGAGAGCACTCTGGCATATAAACGCTCCTGATCCTGTACGATCTGAGCATACTTATGAAGCTCTTTTCCTCCTGTGGTCAGCAATACGTTTCCTTCTGTCCCGTTCAGGTAGTGGGCTGCCTCCTCCACCGAATTTACATAATGTATCATCCCGGAAGAAATATCCCCATCTGCGTCCAGGCTCATATCCGGCACATGCTCCGACCGGCGCACCAGACGATAGTGATCCGCCTTCACAGCCTCACAGGCACTGCGGATATTTGCTGACACTTCCGCTGCATAGGGATGGGTGGCATCCACCACTGCCTCAGGACTGCATGCTCTCAGGAAAGAGATCATCTGCTCTAAGTCCATCCTTTCGGCATGAATCTGCACATGTTCTCCCTCCGTCATAATACGCTCGCCATATTCCGTAGCCACACAGACGTGACAATCTCTTTTTTCCCGATTCAAAGCTTCCGCCAGAATCCTGCCCTCGCTGGTTCCGGCAAAAATCACGATTGGTTTCATACACGATATCCTCTCGGTGTCACCATGTTTCCATCCACCACTTTTGTCTGGGAATTTCCGATAAAAACGGTGGTAAACATATCTGCCTGTACGTTGCGCAGTTCCTGCAACGTATATAGTCTTCTCTGCTCCCCCTCGCGTCCGATGTTGCACACCGTTCCGCACACGGTATCCGGTGATTTATGATGCAGCATCAGGTCACAGGCTTTTTTCAGATAGTCATGACGCTTTCTGCTGGACGGATTGTACAGTACAATGTTAAAATCCGCCTCCGCTGCATGGAGTAATCTCTGCTCGATTTTTTCCCAGGGCGTTAAAAGATCGCTGAGACTGACCACCGCAAAATCATGAATTAGCGGCGCCCCCAGCACACTTGCGCCGCCGATGGCAGCCGTCACGCCGGGTACTACCTCCACCTCAACCCGGGGGTAGCGTACGCCGATCTCCAGAATCAGTCCGCTCATACCGTACACACCCGCGTCACCGCTGCAGATCACAGCCACGTTTTTCCCTTTGGAAGCCTCCTGAAATGCCATCTCACACCGCTCCACCTCTTTTGTCATGGCGGTGGTCAGAAATTTCTTTCCTGCGAAATGTTCTCTCACAAGATCCACATATACGGTGTATCCCACAATGGTGTCGCAGCTCTCCAGCGCCCTTACCGCCCGGATCGTCATCTGCTCATAAGCTCCGGGGCCGATTCCCACTACATATATCTTACTCAAAACTTACCCTCCACTCTATACTTATCAATGCAACCGTCACGCCATTTTTACCAACCTTTTTCTGTATGGTATATGTCCTTTTGCCCTCTGCCAGCTTTTCCGCACAGCAGACTGCCGCGCGCTCACATACATTATCCACACCCGCCACCGATTCCACAAAAGCAGAAGGGACAAAATCTCCTTCCGCCAGCTTTAATTCCTCCGCAGAAAATGTCTGAAACGGAATCTGATAACCTTCGGAGAAAGCCAGAAGTCCCAGCTCGTCTTTTTTGATATCTACCGATGCCATCATGGCAATACTCTCAATGGCAATCCCTTTTTCCTTCAATACCTTCCTCACTGCGGATTCAATTTCCCCAAAGTTTTTTTCCCGTTTGCAGCCGATTCCAAGTACCATACATTTCGGAATCAGGTGCAGCACATCATCCGGGGCAGAACCCCGCTCCGGCAGATAAGGAGAAACCCAGATGCCTCTGGCTTCCATATCCTTCCACTGCTTTTCGGATACATGGGTCAGTTCCGGCGGAATCTCCCCATCCACAATTCCATCACAATAAAATTTTACCTTATCGCCATTTACGATCGCCGCTGCCGCCCGTTTTGCATGATACATATCACTGATCAGCAGATGATTGTTTTTTGCAAATACATCTACCGCTATTTTCCCGTTTACATCCGACGCTGTTGTGATCACCGGATCAGCCCCCATCAATGCAGCCAGCTCCATGGTCAGTGTATTGCCGCCGCCCAGATGCCCGGATAACAGCGAGATCATATGTATCGCCTGTTCATCCATCACGATCACTGCCGGATCGGTCCCCTTATATCGAAGCAGCGGAGCCAGCGAACGCACCGCAATTCCTGCCGCACCGATAAATACCATGGCATCTGCACGCTCAAAATGAACGCCGCACCATACTGCCAGCGTTCCCATGATTTTTTCTGTTTGCTCCGAAGCAAACTCCGCCTTTGGCGTAAAACAGCTCACCTCATATTTTTTTGCCAGCCGTTTCAGGCGTTCTCCCTGTCTGGATCCCCGGGCTGTAAAGCTGATAACACTGATCTTCTCTATCATACCTGCCGTATCCTTCGTTTTTCTCTTTCGCACGTTCATCGCTAAACAGAAGCCTCTCGAAATTCTGTGGTAAATGCCGGATGATACAGCTGCGACCTGTCATAGTTTGTATGCGTCACTACATCACCGATAATCATCAATGCTGTTTTTGTCACATTATTTTCCCTTGCGGTCTGAGCCAGAGTACCCACCGTACAAATGTATTTTCGTTCATCCTCCCAGGTGGCTTTATATACGATGGCTGCCGGGGTGTCCGCCTGATAGCCGCCTTCGATAAGACGCTCACTGAGCTGTTCCAGCAGACCGGTACTTAAAAATACCACCATGGTCGCCTGGTGAGCAGCAAAGGATGCGATCTCCTCCTTCTCCGGCGCCGGCGTACGCCCCGCCATACGGGTAATGATCACGCTCTGGGAAATACCCGGAAGGGTGTATTCCAGATTCAGTGCGCTTGCGGCGCCGCAGAAAGCGCTGACGCCCGGACAGCTCTCATAGGGAATGCCAAGCTCATCCAGAATATCCATCTGCTCGCGGATCGCACCATAGATACAGGGATCTCCCGTGTGCAGACGCACCGTCATCCATCCTCTGCCCTCTGCTTCCTGCATCACTTCTATCACTTCTTCCAGTGTCATCTTTGCACTGTTGTATACCTGACAATTTTCTTTTTTATAATCAAGCAGCCGGGGATTTACAAGCGATCCCGCATATATGATCACATCTGCATCCTGCAGCAGGCGCATACCTCTCACCGTGATCAGATCGGGAGCTCCGCTTCCCGCACCTACAAAATGTATCATGACCGTTCCTCCTTCACTAAAACTCATGCATGTTTCTTTGTTCCTGTAAGATTTTTTCGATCAAATGATCTGCATTTTCTGTTCTTCCAATCTCTCCATACACATTGGAAAATACAATGGCTCCGATCTCCATTTCATCGTAAGCCCGGTGATTCAGATAAAAATAAATCCGCTCCATGATCCGCTCCATCACGGTTGAGATCTGATCTTTTTTTGCAAGCGCCTCCAGAGCGTCATCCGTGGTCACACAATTCAACAGTTGTTTTACCTGCTCTGCATCCACACCCGATGCAAGTGCATGTGCTGCCAGAAGCTCCATCCGGCAGTCCGCCTCTCTGGAATGGGTATTCATAATTCCCCCTGCCACCTTCACGAATTTTCCGATATGCGACACAAACAAAATTCCCTTTATCCCAAGCCCGTGAGCAATATCAATGGTCTCACCCACATAATTACTGCACTTTACCGCTTTTTCCAGATCAAAGGGGAAATGCTCTCCCAGATATTTTGTCCCATAATTTCCCGGTGCGATCACAAGATAGGCTGCCCCCTGAGCAGCCCGCATTTTTATTTCCACCTCAATGCTTGCAACCAATGCGGTCTCACTCATCGGCTCCACGATCCCGCTCGTCCCGAGTACGGAAATACCGCCTTCGATTCCGAGTCTGGGATTAAATGTCTTTTTTGCAATATCCACACCTTCCGGAATGGAAATTTCCACCTCTATGCCGCCGGCGTAATCATTTTCCTCACAGATTCCTCTTACAGCCTCCGTGATCATCTGACGGGGAACCCGGTTGATCGCCGCCGCTCCCACCGGCTGTTCCAGTCCGGGCTTTGTCACTCTGCCCACACCGATACCGCCGTCAATAAAAATGCCGGGCTCCGGTGTTTTTCTGACCTTTGCATATACCAGCACTCCGTTGGTCACATCCGGGTCATCCCCGGCAGCCTTCCTCACCGCGCAGGAAACCTCCCCCTCTGCCATACTGATATCCTCAATCCTCAGATGCAGCAAAATCTCCTTCGGCGTCATCAGATCCACAGCCTGAATGCTCTGACCGGAAAAAAGCATAATTGCAGCCGCTTTTGCAGCCGCAGCCCCACAGCTTCCTGTGGTATAACCATACTTCATTTTCTTATTATTTTTTATAATAAAATAGTTTTCCAAACCGTTTTCCGGCATAGCTTTCACCCGCGCGTTTTGCAGCTTCACCCTAAAATTCGATTCCTTTTCTCGATACGATACTCTGTAAATACGTCCTTCTTCAGCATCCCGCTGCCGACGGCCCCGATGGCTTCATCCATGACAAGCATCCGGTAACCGGCGTATTCTCCCTTATTCTCTTATCCTACTTGATTCGCGCGGCAATCCCGCAAACGATCCGAATCACCTGATCGGATTTTGCCGCCGCAAGGCAGCCCGTTCTTCCCGCCGCCTCTCTCCATTCGCGCTCCCGCGGATCAGCCGGCACAATACCGCTTCCCACCTCCACCGTGGTATAAATAGCATCCGGGTTTGCAGAAAAAAGCTCTCCCGCATACGCGATCGGATCCTTTCCGTCTTCGATTAAGCGTCTCACCCATGCATGGAGATTCAAAACCACGTCCGCCATCTCCATTTCCTCCAGAGAGGCACACGCTCCGTCTGCAATTTTTCCTTCCGGTCCGCATAATTTCTTTGCGCAGTCCTCCTGCCCCTGAAAGATACCGCCCGTAATAAAAATCATAGTTTTTCCTTTCTTCAGATCACGTTTTTTAAATACTCATAGGATTTCAGCACGGACTGCAGGTCGCTGCACTCGATTGTATACGTCCTGTCGCCCGTCCCCGCGATGCACGGGCCGACCTCGCCAAAGGGCAGCGTTCCTTCGCCCAGCGCCAGATGGGAATCCCTGTCTCCGGCATTGTCATGCACATGTACATGATTAACAAGCGGAGCCGTTTTTTCTACCCATTCTGAAAACTCCGTCTCTGATCCATAGCAGTACGCATGCCCGATATCCAGACAAAGCCGCAGGTTTTTTGCCCCCACAAGATTTACCGTATCGATCAGAGGCTGGGGCGTCCTGTCATAGACATTCTCGATTACCACCGGAATATCTCTCCGGTCCCGGAGAAACGCCTCAAAAAACTCTGCCGCCCGCTCAGCCCATCCCAGGGTAAAATAAATATCCGGGTACATACAGGAGTGATATACTACCTTCTTTGCTCCCAGTTCCCTGGCCGCCTCATAACACGCGGCGTACCGGCGCCATGTCACACGCCGGATATCCGTATCATAGGAAACCGGATTCAGATCCACAAAGGGACCGTGCAGAATCAGATTTCTGCATCCGATCTCCCTCAGCCTCTGCCGGTAGGCGCACAGCGTCTCCTGATAGCGATCCAGATTATTCGCGACAGAAAACTCGATGCTCTCCACTCCGGCGCCTGTCTGTTCGATAGCCTCTCTCATCTCCTCATCGGTCAGTAAATGACTGATATATATCATATTTTCCCATTCATTCATCACAGTCTCTCCCGACAGCTGCGCATGCCGTGCCTGTCGTTTTTCAGATTACCATATCGCCGTCAAAATAGCAACGGTATCGTCTAAAAAATGTCGACCGGATAAGCGCGCCCCGTAATGAGGCGCACATATCCGGCCGCAATTATGTGTTACTTACATGATATGCGGCTATGCCGCTATTCACTGTCTTTAACTTACTTTTCCTTTTACGATCTTATAGGTCTTCCCGTTATATTTTACTTTTCCGGTATAGCCAAAGTTTACTTTTCCTTTCTGCAGATACCATCTGCCGTTGGAATTGGAGGCGATTCCGGTAAAGCTGAAGTTCACTTTGCCCTTCTCGATCCGCCACCAGCCATTGGCGTTCTTTGCTACTCCGGTATAGGAAAAGTCAACCTTGCCGTTCTTGATGTACCACCAGCCGTTAGCGTTCTTCGCT
>CAYRZL010000031.1:0-26944 GCA_964428795.1 uncultured Lachnospiraceae bacterium
TAACCACAAGGGTTACCGGACATATATCGAATGATTAAGTGTAAAACTCAGGAGTTGATTTCACCTATACCGGAGTTGCGAAAAATGCCAAGGGCTGGTGGCGTATAGAAAAAGGAAAGGTAAATTTTAATTTTAACGGGATTGCTTCAAATACAAATGGCTCATGGTATCTGAAAGGCGGAAAGGTTCAGTTTGGATATACCGGAAAAGTGACCTACAATGGGAAAACTTATAATATTGTAGGTGGAAAAGTAAAATAATAAGTATTATAATAAAGTGTGACTGTGGAATCATCCACAGTCTACTTTTGTGATAGAGAGGATTATAGCTGCGCAATCGAATTCGATTTTGTGAGGAAATGATGCTGAAAAAAAACAGATATAAAAAGAAAGAACATGTTATATACCGCATCACTCCGGGAAGTATCGCGGATGAACTGGAATTGGAGCCGGGAGATACGGTGCTTTCCATCAATGGTCGGGAAATCAGAGATATTTTTGATTATCAATATATGACCAACGACGAGTATCTGTTGATGCTGGTGCGAAAAGGAAACGGTGAAGAGTGGGAACTGGAGATAGAAAAAGACTTTTCAGAGGATCTTGGCATCGATTTTGAGAATGGTTTGATGGATGATTACAGATCCTGCTATAACAAATGTATTTTCTGCTTCATCGATCAGATGCCGCCGGGTATGCGGGATACCCTGTATTTTAAAGATGATGATTCCAGACTTTCCTTTTTGCAGGGGAATTATGTGACATTGACCAATATGACAGAGGAGGATGTAGAGCGCATTATCACCTATCATATGTCTCCGATCAATGTATCCGTGCACACGACGAATCCAAAGCTGCGCTGCAAGATGCTTGGAAACCGTTTTGCGGGACAGGCATTGGAAAAAATGGAGCGTTTTGCAAAAGCCGGAATTGAGATGAATGGTCAGATCGTATTGTGCAGGGGAATCAATGATGGGAAAGAGCTGGATCGCAGCATTCGGGATCTGATGGAGTATATACCGTATATGGAAAGTCTCTCGGTAGTTCCCGTGGGACTGACAAAATACCGGGAAGGGTTGTATCCGCTGGAAGCATTTACAAAAGAAGATGCACTTGCGGTGATAAAACAAATTCATCACTGGCAGGATGTCTGCATGGAGCGTTATGGGATTCATTTTGTTCATGCGGCAGATGAATGGTATCTTTTGGCGCAGCAGGAATTCCCGGAGGAAGAACGCTATGACGGATATATTCAGTTGGAAAATGGCGTCGGAATGATGCGTCTTTTGCAGGAAGAATTTATGGAATATCTGAATAATGCACATAATGATGATATGCACAAAACAAATGTGCAGAAACGTCTGGTGACTATCGCCACAGGTAAAGCGGCGGGAACACTGGTGAAAAAACTGGCGGAAGCCTTTGAAATGAAATATCCATATACAAGGGTTCAGGTTGTTATCATAGAAAATAAATTTTTCGGAGAACAGATCACGGTTTCCGGATTATTGACCGGTCAGGATATCGTAGCGCAGTTACAGGGCAGGGAGCTGGGAGAATATCTGCTGCTTCCCTGTAATCTGCTTCGAAGCGGGGAGAGGGTTTTTCTGGATGACATGACCTTAGAACAGGTGGAAAGCGCTTTACAAGTTCCGGTGAATATTGTAAAATCAAGCGGTCAGAGCCTTTTTGAGGCGTTGTGTGGAACATATGAAACTATGGTTGAGCAGACAGGAGAATAGATATGAGTAAACCAGTTGTAGCGATCGTGGGAAGGCCGAATGTTGGAAAGTCAACATTATTTAATGCACTTGCCGGCGAGCGGATCGCTATTGTAAAGGACACTCCCGGCGTTACGAGAGATCGTATCTATGCGGATGTGGAGTGGTTGAATTATAATTTTACATTGATTGATACCGGTGGTATTGAGCCGGACAGCCAGGATGTGATCTTATCCCAGATGCGTGAGCAGGCGGAGATCGCCATTGCATCTGCGGATGTCATTATGTTTATGGTGGACGTGCGTCAGGGTCTGCAGGATGCGGACGGTAAAGTGGCGGACATGCTGCGGCGTTCCAGAAAGCCTGTGGTTCTGGTTGTCAATAAAGTGGACAGCTTTGAAAAATACATGGGAGATGTATACGAATTTTACAATCTCGGTATCGGTGAGCCTATGCCGATCTCCTCTTCCTCTATGCTGGGACTGGGTGATATGCTGGATGAAGTGGTAAAGCATTTCCCGGAGCCAAATCCGGAGGAGGCGGAGGATGACCGTCCAAAGATTGCGGTTGTAGGTAAACCGAATGTAGGAAAATCTTCTCTGATCAACAAATTGGTCGGAGAGAATCGTGTGATCGTTTCCGATGTGGCGGGAACGACCAGAGATGCCATTGATACGGATATTAAGTACAATGGAAGAGAATATGTGTTTATTGATACAGCAGGTTTGCGCAGAAAGAATAAGATCAAAGAAGAACTGGAAAGATATAGTATCATTCGTGCTGTGACAGCAGTAGAGCGTGCAGATGTTGTTATTATTGTGATCGACGCTACGGAGGGTGTCACAGAGCAGGATGCTAAAATTGCCGGAATTGCCCATGAGCGGGGCAAGGGTATTATCATTGCAGTGAATAAATGGGATGCTATTGAGAAGGATGACAAGACGATCTACAAGCATATGGACCGTATTCGCCAGGTCTTGAGTTTTATGCCTTATGCGGAAATTTTATTTATTTCAGCAAAGACAGGACAGCGTCTTACGAAGATGTTTGATATGATCGATGTGGTAATGCAGAATAACTCACTGCGGGTGGCTACTGGTGTTTTGAATGAAATCATGACAGAAGCAGTAGCGATGCAGCAGCCTCCCTCTGACAAGGGCAAGCGATTGAGACTTTACTATATCACACAGGTTGCGGTGAAGCCGCCTACATTTGTCATTTTTGTCAATGACAAAGAATTGATGCATTTTTCCTATACAAGATATCTGGAAAACCGGATCCGTCAGGCTTTCGGATTTCAGGGAACTGCTTTGAAATTTATCATCAGAGAGAGAAAGGAAGGATAATGTGATATCGGTTCGCATCATATGTCTGATCATCGGTTATGCATTGGGATTGATTCAGACTGGTTATATATATGGAAAAAAACATAATGTAGATATCAGAAAGCATGGCAGCGGAAACGCTGGAACGACGAATACGCTGCGTACACTGGGCTGGAAAGCGGGGGCGGTCACGTTGTTGGGTGACATATTCAAATCAGTGGCTGCGGTGGCTTTGACATGGGTTCTGTTTCATAACAATTATCCGGACATGGTAAAGGTTTTCCAACTGTATGCTGGACTTGGCGTTGTACTGGGGCACAATTATCCGTTTTATTTGAAATTTCAGGGTGGAAAAGGGATTGCAAGCACGATAGGTGTGATTTTTTCCTATGATATCCGCATGGTTCCGATCTGCGCTTTATTATTTTTCGCCGCTGTCATTCCGACGAAATATATATCCCTCGGTTCTATGATGATACTGGCGGGATTTATGATTCAGACGGTGGTGTTTGGTCAGTTGGGCATCCTTCCTGTTGTTGCGGGGCATTTGCCGGAAATATATGTGCTGGTGGCAATATTCACTTTTTTGGGATTTTTACGTCATAGGGCAAATATTGTACGGCTGGCAAACGGAACAGAGAATAAGTTTTCAGTAAAGAAATTCGGGAGGTAAATATGGCAAAAATAGGAATTTTGGGTGCAGGAAGCTGGGGAACTGCTCTGGCAACCGTATTGGCGCGTAATGAACATAAAGTGGAGGTATGGTCAGTCATCGAATCGGAAATCGAGATGCTGAATACATACAGAGAGCATAAAGATAAGCTTCCGGGTGTAAAGATTGCAGATTCGATTGCTTTCACTACGGATCTTCAGCAGGCAGCGGCTGACAAGGATCTGCTGGTCATGGCAGTTCCGTCGGCGTTTACAAGGTCCACTGCAAAAAGTGTGGCGCCTTATATCCGATATGGACAGTTGATCGTCAATGTGGCAAAAGGTATAGAAGAGACAACCCTGATGACGCTGACGGATATCATAGAAGAGGAAATTCCTGCGGCAAACGTGGCAGTGCTGTCGGGGCCAAGCCATGCGGAGGAGGTTGGCAGAGGATTGCCCACCACTGTGGTGGCAGGTGCAAAAGAGCGGAAAACAGCGGAATATATTCAGAGTCTGTTTATGAATGAGGTATTTCGGGTCTATACAAGCCCGGACATTCTTGGTATTGAACTGGGAGGATCATTGAAAAATGTAATTGCTCTGGCAGCAGGTATGGCAGATGGGTTAGGCTACGGAGATAACACGAAAGCGGCATTGATCACAAGGGGAATCAAAGAAATAAGCCGTCTTGCGCTTCGCATGGGAGCCAGGGAGGAGACATTGAGCGGTCTGTCGGGCATCGGCGATCTGATTGTAACCTGCGCCAGCGTTCACAGCCGAAACCGTAAGGCCGGATATCTCATGGGACAGGGATACACTATGAAAGAAGCTATGGATGAAGTAAAAATGGTGGTGGAGGGCGTATATTCCGCCAAAGCCGCTATTGAATTGTCAAAGAAATATGATGTCCCGATGCCGATTATCGAACAGGTGAATCAGGTCTTATTTGAGGAAAAATCCGTGAAAGAGTCGGTTCAGGAACTGATGCTGAGAGATCGCAAAATTGAGCATGAGGATTTGCTCTGGGAGGAAAAAAATGCAGAGGATAAGGATTAAATATTTTACAGATAAGATTGATAAGCTGCAGTATATTGACGGAAAATCTGACTGGATTGATCTGCGTGCCAGCGAGCGTGTGGAATTACAGGCGGGTGATTTCAAACTGATTCCCCTTGGCGTTGCCATGCAGCTGCCAAAGGGGTATGAGGCCCATCTTGTACCGCGCAGCTCCACATTTAAGAATTATGGAATTTTGCAGACAAACAGCTGCGGCGTCATTGACTGTACCTATTGCGGGGATGAGGACATGTGGCGCATGCCCGTATATGCAACAAGAGATACCGTGATTGAACAGAATGACCGTATCGCCCAGTTCCGTATTGTGGAAAATCAGCCGAGAATCTTTTTTGAACAGGTAGAGATGCTTGGCAATGAAAACCGGGGCGGATTTGGCAGTACTGGCAAAAAGTAACAAAAGTATTTAATCTTATCAGAAAAAATTGTTCAAGTAGTATATAATTCGGCGAATTGTTGAAAAAAAACGACACATATCGTCAATTTGACGAAAAAAAAACCGGACATGATTTTATTTCTGACAGAACATACAAGACAGGGCCATTTTTTTGTGATTTCTACTAATGACAATTTTCAATGTATTTGATATATTATATATAGGCTTGAATTCAGGTCTGCATATTTTATAATTTTTAATATGATGGAGGGTTTTTATTTATGGCAGAATTATCACTGAAACACATTTACAAAAGATATCCAAATGGATTTGAAGCTGTAAAAGACTTCAACCTGGAAGTAGAAGATAAAGAGTTTATTATCTTCGTAGGTCCGTCCGGATGTGGTAAATCTACGACACTTCGTATGATAGCAGGTCTTGAAGAGATCACCGAGGGAGACTTCCTGATTGATGGAAAAAGAATGAACGATGTAGAGCCGAAAGACCGTGATATCGCAATGGTATTCCAGAACTACGCTCTGTATCCTCATATGACTGTGTATGATAATATGGCTTTTGGACTTAAACTGAGAAAAGTACCAAAAGATGAGATTGATAAAAAGGTTCGTAATGCAGCAAGAATCCTTGATCTGGAGAAACTGCTTGATCGTAAACCGAAAGCTCTTTCCGGTGGACAGAGGCAGCGTGTAGCTATGGGACGTGCTATTGTGCGTGAGCCGAAAGTATTCCTGATGGATGAGCCGCTCTCCAACCTGGATGCAAAGCTGAGAGTTCAGATGCGTACCGAGATTTCCGCGCTGCATCAGAGACTGGGCGCTACCATCATCTACGTTACACATGATCAGACGGAGGCTATGACTCTGGGAACCAGAATCGTCGTTCTGAAAGATGGTATTATCATGCAGGTAGATTCTCCGGCAAAATTGTACAATGAGCCGGATAACCTGTTTGTTGCAGGATTCATCGGATCTCCGCAGATGAACTTTATGGATTGTGAATGTGTAGAGGAAGGCGGTAAAGTTCTTCTGAAATCACATGGGCATACATATGAAATGCCTCAGAACAAGGCAAAAGCTCTGAAGGATGGCGGATATATCGGAAAGACAGTTGTATTCGGTATTCGTCCGGATGATATCGACGATTATCCGGAATTTGTTGAAAGACATCCTGGTTATGAACTCAGCGGACAGTGTACAGGATACGAGCTGCTTGGTTCAGAAGTACTTTTGTATTATAATGTTGGTTCTATTACCATGACAGCAAAGGTTGACGCAAGCACACCGGCTCGTTATGGTGATGATATTACACTTGCTTTTGATATTAACAAAGGACATATCTTTGATAAAGAGACTGAGCAGGTAATCAGCCACTAATAAAAACACGAGATGATTAAAATAGTGAAAACCGGGTATGTATCATACCCGGTTTTCCTTCTATTACATAAATTGAATTTGTTTTTGCGGATCGTTGTAAAAGGGAGAAAAAAGATGATAATGAGATTGGCTGCAGAACGTTTGCAGCAGGCATTAGATGAAATGAAACAGATTACGCGGATGGATTTTTTTCTATTTGGCGGAACCGGAAAAAAACTGGCTTCTACCGTGAAGGAGGAACATCCCGAATTGACATCTGCGGTGGCAGATTTCATAAAATCTGTAGCTGACAGTCAGGTAGTATATGGATGGCACTTTTTTAAGGTGTGCGTAGAAGAAAAGATACCGTACATCCTGCTGTGCAATGAGGATGTGGATGCGTCTTATGTGTTGGGACAGATGGCGGTACATCAGATTCGTACCATGTGTCTTTCTGATCAGGAGCCCTATGACAAAGAACAGCTTTTGAGAGATCTTCTGGAGGGTAAGCTGGAAGAGAAGAGAGCGGAGGAGAGAGCCAGACAGATGCATGTGGATGCCTCTGACAGAGTGGTTTATGTCCTCGAGACCGTTCAGGAGAGAGATGCGGTTTTTATGGAGACGCTGCGTGGTTTCTTCCTCACAGGCCCGCAGGATTATCTGGTTGAGATGGATGACAGGCGGGTAGCTCTCCTGAAAGATGCTTCGGGGATGGAAGAAGAGGAAGCATATGAACTGGCAGATATGCTGGTGGCTTTGATCCAGTCAGAGGTTATGGTCCGTATCCGTGTGGCATGCAGTGGAATAGAGGAAGGTTTTCTGAGTATGCACAAAGCATATGAGGAAGCATGTACAGCTTTGAAGATCGGTGAGATATTTTTCGCGGACGAAGATGTGGTCCGCTATGACAGGCTGGGTGTGGGACGCTTGATCTACCAGCTTCCGCCGGAACTGTGTGAGATGTTTTTGGAAGAGGTATTCGGGCGAAACATACAGATCATGTTTGACGAGGAGACATTGAGTACCATAAATAAACTGTTTGAGAATAACCTGAATATCTCTGAGACAGCAAGGCAGCTCTATATTCACAGAAATACACTCGTGTATCGTTTGGAGCGGATTGAAAAAGTCATAGGACTTGACATAAGATCCTTTGATGACGCTATGATGTTTAAAATTGCCATGATGGTGCAGGCATATCTGAAGTATATGAACGTTGAAAATCATGGGAGATGATGGTATACTAAACAAGTATACATTCATATATGGAGGAATCAAGATGAAATCCTTTTGGCAGTCAAAACCGGAAAATCGTAAATATGCGGAGAAAAAAGTAAGCATGGAACAAAATGTGCAGCCCATGGAAAGTACGGAGCAAATCATGCAGAATGAGAATATCTTACTGGATCAGATTGAAGAATTTCGAGGAAAAGCCAGACAACTGCAGGAGCTGCTGACAAGCAGAGAGCAGAAGCTGGCTCATTTGCAGCAGGAAATTGAGCTTCGACAGGGCAGGGCGGATTATCTGGATAAGCTTTTGGCTGATCAGGAGGAGGAAGCAAACAGACTGATTACCGGAGTGACCATCCAGGTGCAGGATATGACAGATGCACTGGAAAAGGAGATGGATCAGTTTGATTTTAAAGTGAATCGACTGATCACTCAGGTGCAGGAGGAGCTGACCAGTCAGACGATGCAGAGCAGGCAGCAGTTGGACGAGCAGGTGAGCCAGGTGCAGAAGAGCCTGAATACGCAGCTTGCGGATGCCACGCTTCAGGTAGACCGGATTCAGCAGAAGCTGGAACGTCAGATGGATGAGATCGCTGCACAGATGACCGGAAAGACTACTCAGATGGAGGAACTGTTTTCTGCACATTTGAGACAGAATCAGGAGAGCAGCGAGAAGCAGGCGGAGGAAATCAGGACAACGCTTCAAACGACAACCGATGCTCTGCGGGATATGAAGGGTGACATTCTGGAACGGATACATACGGAGGATGTGAAGTGTTATCGTAATACCAAGGCGGTTTTGGAGCATATGAAAGATGATCTGGATACTTCCATTACAGGCGCCGTGGAGCATGCACAGCTGGGAGAAAAGAGCATGAAGGCTTTGAAAAAGCCGGGCATTGTATCTGCTGTTTTTTCTATTCTGGCGTGTGCTGCCGCAGTGGGTGTGCTGCTGATTCAGCTTGGGTTGATTTCATTATAATTGATAGATTATATTACTTTTGGGGGGGATAGATTTTCATGGAAAAGAAAAAGGTATGGGTGATCGGGCATAAAAATCCCGATACGGATTCTATTTGTGCTGCCATTGCTTATACAGAATTGAAAAAAAAAATCGAGGGTGACGGATTTGAGGCAAAACGTGCCGGAGAGCTGAATGAAGAGACAAAATATGTGTTGGATTACTTTGGCATCGTGCCTCCGGGACTGGTGACGGATGTAGGAGCACAGGTCAAAGATATAGAAATCAGAATGACAGAGGGTGTCAGCGGTAAGATTTCTATGAAAACAGCATGGGAGATGATGAAGCGGGAAAATGTGGTGACATTGCCGATCACCAGTCCAAACGGAATGCTGGAGGGTCTGATCATTACAGGGGATATTGCCACATCCTATATGGATATCTACGATAACCGTATTATAGCAAGGGCTAAAACTCCGTTTAAGAATATTGTGGAGACGCTGGAAGGCGAGATGCTGGTGGGAAATGATCATACCCTTTTCACGGAAGGAAAAGTTATGGTTGCGGCAGCGAATCCCGATATGATGGAAGAGTATATCGAGGATAACGATCTGGTTATTCTGGGAAACCGTTATGAGTCTCAGCTCTGTGCGATTGAGATGAATGCAAGCTGTATCATTGTGTGTTCCGGTTCAAAGGTTACAAAGACGATCCAGAAGCTGGCACAGGAAAAAGGCTGCAACATTATTACTACCGGGTATGATACTTACACGACAGCCCGCCTGATCAATCAGAGTATACCGATCCGTTTCTTTATGAGAAAGGATAATCTGATCACCTTTGACAAAGAGGATTACATTGAGGAAGTAAAGGAAATCATGTCAAAAGAGAAGCATCGTGATTTCCCTATATTAGACAGCAAAGGCAGATATGTTGGAATGATGTCCCGCAGAAATTTGCTGAATATGAAGAAAAAGCAGCTGATTCTTGTGGATCACAATGAGAAATCCCAGGCGGTGGACGGAATTGACGGGGCTGAGATCATTGAAATCATCGATCATCACAGGCTGGGCAGCCTGCAGACCATTTCACCGGTATTTTTCCGTAATCAGCCGGTGGGCTGTACCGCTACCATCGTATATCAGATGTATCGGGAAAACGGTGTGGAGGTACCAAAGGATATGGCGGGTATTCTCTGCGCTGCGATTTTGTCCGATACTTTGATGTACCGTTCTCCTACCTGCACGGAGCTGGATCGCCTTTCCGCAGAGGAGCTGGCGCTTATTGCAGGAGTGAACACGGAAGAGCTGGCAAAAAATATGTTCCAGGCGGGCAGCGATTTTAAATCCAAAACACCGGAAGAGATCTTTTATCAGGATTTCAAGACATTCAGTATCAATGGAGTAGAGTTCGGTGTAGGGCAGATCAGTGCCATGAGTCAGGAAGAATTGATGGATGTAAAAGAAAAGCTGCTGCCATATCTGCCTACTGCTATGAATGAGCGAAAGATCGAGATGGTATTTGTGATGCTGACAAATATTATTGAGGAGACTACATATCTGATCTGTGACGGTGAGGGAGCGGATGATCTGGCAGAGAGAGCATATCATTGTGCAAAAGAACATGACCGTTATACATTGAAAAGTGTAGTATCCCGCAAAAAGCAGTTGATTCCGATGTTTATGTCCGCACTGCAGGAGATGTAAATGGGACGATAGAGGATACACAAGGGAGCTAAACGGCAGAAAAACAGAAGTGAACGGAGAAAAATATGGGACTTCAGGAGTGGAAACCCGGAAATATGCTCTACCCGGTTCCGGCTGTGATGGTGAGCTGTATGCGCCCGGGAGAAAAACCGAATATCATTACCATTGCCTGGGCAGGAACCGTTTGTTCGGATCCGCCTATGGTGTCTGTGTCTATAAGGCCCTCCCGGTATTCTTACGATATCATTCGTGAGACAGGGGAGTTTGTGATCAATCTGGTGACAAAGGATATCACATTTGCTGCGGACTATTGCGGTGTGCGAAGCGGTGAGCATGAAGATAAGTTTGAACGTATGCATTTGACGGTCTGTGAGAGCAGACATGTGAAAGCACCCGGCATTGCGGAAAGTCCGGTGCATATCGAGTGTAAAGTGAAAGAGATTCTTCCTCTCGGCAGTCATGATATGTTTCTTGCTGAGGTAGTGGGAGTTACGGTGGATGAGACTTACATGGATAAGAATGGAAAATTCCATTTGAACAGTCTTGGGCTTACCGCCTATTCCCATGGAGAATATTTTACGTTGGGTGAAAAGATCGGTAAATTTGGATATAGCGTGGAGAAAAAATCCAAAAAGAAAAAATAACAAAATATCGCAAGGCGCAAAAATCCGGCTCTGTAAAATGGCAGAACCGGATTTGTATTTTCATTTCGGATTTGTATCTCTATTTGATTATACGAGCAGTGTATCCATAAGAAGCGCATATACATCCTCGTATTTTTTCTTCCAGTTTTCACAGACCGCAATCGCCTGTTCACTGGTAGAGGTATATAGTGTCAGGTCTATGATGGAGCGGTCTTTTTCCTTGTACTGACAGTGGACGCCATAGCCGGAAGTACCGCTTGCCCTGTAGTAATCTGCATATACAGAGGCTTCGGCTTTCAGCTCCGCACCCTGTTCTGTCAGGTAGTCGTGGATATCGCTTTTGATACCGTCAGAGATTTTGTCACCGTAAAATTTTAAGGTCTGCTGTCCTTCGGAGGTAATGCGGTAGCGTGTATTGTTGTGTGTGGATTCCGACACGATCAGCTCCGCGTCAAGCAGCTCGCCGATGGTCTGCTGGATCGTAAAGTATGTGGTATAGTCCCGGTCTAAGATAAAATTTGTGATCTGTGTATTGGTCAGTGGGAAATCTACCTTATCCAGCATATATAATATAATGATTTTGTATAGAGTGGTATTTTCTGTCATGAGTGACCTCCAAAAATTCAAAACTCGCTCATTTATTCAAAGACTCGCCCCTGCCAGGTGTTTTTCTCTTTCAGGCGGTGATTTATGGTATTTAACACACATTTTTTATCGGTGCTCCAGGAAGGTGCAAGCAGCAGGCTTCGGGGACCGTCACCGGTGATGCGGTGAACAGTCATGGATTCCGGCAGGCGTTCCAGACAGTCAGCAATGAGATCACAGTAGCTTTCCAGCGTAAAAAGCGGGAAAGGATCTGCTTCATAAAGTTCCGCCAGTTTTGTCTGTTTCAGTACATGTAAAAGCTGGAGTTTAATACCAAAAATATGACTTTTCGCAAGATAATCTACAGTTGCGAGCATCTGCTCTTTTGTCTCTCCGGGCAATCCGAGAATCACATGAGTGATAACGGGGATATGAAGGCTTTTCAGCCTCTGCACGCATGTTTCATAGCAGGAAAGAGAAAAGCCCCGTTGAATAAAATCCGCAGTCTGCTCGTGTATGCTCTGAAGCCCAAGCTCCACCCACACAGGCTTTATTTGATTTAATTCCTTCAGGAGAGCATAAATTTCTTCGGAAAAACAATCCGGTCTTGTGGCAATGGATAAAATCACAACTTCCGGATCGCAGATTGCTGCATGAAACAACCGTGATAAATAGTCCACGGGCCCGTAGGTATTGGAAAATGCCTGAAAATAGGCAATAAATTTATGGCAAATGCATTTTTTGCGGACAAGCTGCTTTTGCGCAGCTAATTGCTGTGCTATATTGCTGCTTATGTCAGTATGGTTTGCCGCAGCGTTCAAAAAGCTGCCCGTTCCGGCAAAATCCCCGGATCCGCCTTCACTGCAAAAAATACAGCCGCCAGTACCGAGGGAGCCATCCCGATTCGGACAGCTCAGTCCCCCGTTTAATGACAGCCGGTATACTTTTTCTCCATAGTTTGCTTTTAAATAAGAATCTATAGAATAAAAACGTTTCTCATCCCAGGTTTTCATCTTATCTTTGAATGTTTGCTTTTACAGCAGCGGCGACTGCATCTGCAACCCTTGGATCAAAGGCTTCCGGCATAATGAAATCCTCGTTCAGTTCTTCTTCGCTGACAAGGTCTGCAAGGGCAGTGGCAGCGGCAAGCTTCATCTCCTCCGTGATCTGGGGAGCACGTCCTTCCAGAGCGCCTTTGAAAATGCCGGGGAAAGCAACTACATTATTTACCTGATTCGGGAAATCGCTGCGGCCTGTACCTACCACCTTTGCGCCGGCAGCTTTTGCAGCATCCGGCATGATTTCCGGTACCGGATTTGCCATGGCAAACAGAATTGCGTCCCGGTTCATCGTGCCGACCATTTCAGGAGTCACACTGTTTGGAGCGGAAACACCGATAAAGATATCTGCGCCCACCAAAGCATCTGCAAGAGATCCCTCTTTGTCTTCCAGATTTGTAACTTTCAGCATTTCTTTTTTGATCCAGTTCAGCTTCGGAGATCTGCTGTTAATGATACCGTTTCTGTCACACAGGGTAATGGTTTTGAATCCATAGCGCAGCAGCAGCTTGGCAATGGCGATACCGGCAGCGCCGGAACCATTGATCACAACACGACACTCCTCTTTTGTTTTTTTGACAATCTTTAAAGCGTTGATAATACCTGCCAGTACGACAATGGCTGTACCGTGCTGGTCATCATGGAAAACAGGAATATTTAAGGTCTCTTTCAGGCGCTGTTCAATCTCAAAGCAGCGTGGAGCAGAGATGTCCTCCAGATTGATGCCGCCATAAGCGGGAGCCAGATAAGTGATCGTTTTGATCAGCTCCTCCGTGTCCTGGGTATCCAGACAGATCGGGACGGCATTGACATTACCAAACTCTTTAAACAGCACGCATTTTCCTTCCATAACAGGCATAGCGGCAAGGGCGCCGATATTACCAAGACCGAGAACTGCGCTTCCGTCTGAAATAACAGCTACGGTATTCGCCTTCATTGTATAGGTATATGCTTCATCGGGATGCTCGGCGATGACCTTGCATGGCTCTGCAACACCCGGTGTATAGGCGATGGCAAGATCCTCTCTTGTTTTTACCGCAGATTTTGCCACGGTATCTAATTTCCCGTTCCATTCTTTATGCATCTGAATGGCTTTTTCTTTCATATCCATGATGATTCTCCTTGTATATCGTTTTATTTGAACCGTTTTTTTTGTCAATGGTAAGTATAACATCTCTATTTCAACAAATCAAGAAAAGGGGCTTTCTTTTTCTGATGGAATCGTGTATAATAAACAAAGTTAGAGATGTCCCTATAATTCATGTCAGTTCTGGCACGATTCCCGATAAAGAGATTATCAGATTTATCATTATCAGATTCAGGAGGAAAGAATGAGAGAAAAATATGAAAGCTTATCACTTGCTGTATTGCGTGATCTGGCAAAAGCGAGAGGATTAAAAAATATATCAGCTCTGCGAAAGGCAGCGCTGGTGGATGCTATGCTTGCCGAGGACGAGCGTGTGGCAACTCAGGAGAAAAAAGCGGTTGCAGCGGAGCCGGTACAGGAAGAAAAACAGGAGTCAGAGACTGTAAAGCATAAACAGGAAGAGAAACATTCAGCAGATGCTTCAAGTCATAAACAGGAAGAGAAACATTCAGCAGATGCTTCAAGTCATAAGCAGGAAGAGAAACATTCAGCAGATGCTTCAAATCATAAACAGGAAGAAAAGCAGTCAGGCGCCCGCTCCATGCCGAAGCCACAGGATATTAAGCGGGATGAGAGTGCGCTGGACAGCGGAGAGACAGCCAACGGTATTCTGGAAGTAATGCCGGACGGATATGGTTTTATCCGGTGTGAGAATTTTTTGCCCGGTGAAAATGATGTGTATGTATCCCCTTCCCAGATTCGCAGATTTAATCTGAAAACAGGCGATATTCTGACCGGAAATACGCGTATCAAATCTCAGAATGAAAAATTCAGCGCCCTGCTCTATGTGTCCGCAGTCAACGGTCTGCATCCCGAGGTGGCAAGCAAAAGGAAAAATTTTGGGGATCTGACCCCTATTTTCCCCCATGAGAGACTGCGGCTTGAGGTAGGTTCAAAGGGAACTGCCATGCGTATTATGGATCTTGTATCTCCGGTGGGCAAAGGACAGCGCGGCATGATCGTATCTCCGCCAAAGGCAGGAAAAACGACTTTGTTAAAAGATGTTGCCCGCTCCATTTTGAAAAATAATCCGGAAATTCATTTGATGATTCTTCTGATTGATGAGCGCCCGGAGGAGGTAACAGATATCAAGGAAGCAATTCAGGGAGATAACGTGGAAGTTATCTATTCTACCTTTGATGAGCTGCCGGAGAATCATAAAAGAGTATCCGAGATGGTGATTGAGCGTGCAAAGCGTCTGGTAGAACATAAAAAGGATGTTGTGATTCTTCTTGACAGCATCACACGTCTTGCCAGAGCATATAACCTGGTAGTCCCCCCAAGCGGACGTACCTTATCCGGTGGTCTGGATCCGGCTGCTCTGCATATGCCGAAGCGCTTCTTTGGCGCCGCCAGATGTATGAGAGAGGGCGGCAGCCTGACGGTTCTCGCCACAGCACTCATTGATACCGGAAGCAAGATGGATGATGTGGTCTATGAGGAATTTAAAGGAACCGGTAATATGGAGCTGGTTCTGGATCGTAAGCTTTCCGAAAAGAGAGTGTTCCCGGCTCTTGATATTGTGAAATCAGGAACCAGACGGGAGGATCTGCTTTTGAACCCGGAGGAGAAAGAGGCAGTGGAGATCATGCGCCGCGCCATCAATGGTATGAAAACGGATGAAGCAGTAGAGAATATTTTAAATATGTTTATTCATACGAGAGATAATCGTGAATTTTGTCACCAGATTAAACGGAGACGGATTTTGTAAAAAAAATGGAGAAATCCCTTGCATTTACAAAGAACTTATGGTAAGCTAATAGAGCTGTTTGTCAGGGAGTAACTGACGGACTTATCGTGATATTGTTTTCATGAAGATGAATTACACATAGAAAACAGACGAAATATGGTAAGAAGAGGTGAAAATCATGAGAGAAGGAATCCATCCGAACTATTATCAGGCAACCGTAACCTGCAACTGCGGAAATACTTTCGTAACAGGTTCTACAAAAGAGGATATTCATGTGGAGATTTGTTCAAAATGCCATCCGTTCTACACCGGACAGCAGAAAGCTGCTCAGGCTCGCGGACGTATTGATAAGTTCAATAAGAAATATGGCTTGAACTAACAGTTGAAGAATATTTGTCAGATAAGGTTGAGGTTGCAAAATCTCAACCTTTTTAAGATTTTTCTATTTAAACGAAATAGTTTCATTGGAGGTATTGCTATGAGCTATTCAGGAATCGGCGGTCAGGCAGTAATGGAAGGGGTCATGATGCAGAACGGTGACCAGTATGCTGTGGCTGTCAGAAAACCGGATCAGGAAATTGAAGTGGCTGTCAAAGAATACAAAGGGGTTCTTGGCGGATATAATTATAAGAAGATTCCGCTGGTGCGGGGCGTCATCAGTTTTATTGATTCTCTTGTTCTCGGTATCGGTACACTGACTTATTCCGCATCCTTTTTTGAGGATGAGGAAGAGGAGAAAAAATCTGTTAAAAATAAGGAAGCAAAGGAAAAAGCCATGATGGGCGGAACGGTATTTCTGTCTGTGGTGATGGCGGTGGCGATTTTTATGATACTGCCCTATTTTCTTTCCAATATATTTGAGAAATTTATTGATTCCATGACAGTGATCGCGATTTTGGAAGGTGTGATTCGGCTGGCTATTTTCATCGGATACATACTTCTGATTTCCAGAATGAAGGAGATTCAGAGAGTGTTTATGTATCATGGAGCGGAGCACAAATGCATCAACTGCGTGGAACACGGACTGGAGCTGAATGTTGAGAATGTGAGAAACAGTTCCCGGATCCACAAACGCTGCGGAACGAGCTTTTTGATGTTTGTGGTGGTGATCAGTATTATTTTGTTTTTGTTTATCCGGGTGGATTCCCACGCTTTGCGTCTGGTGATCCGTCTGCTCCTCATTCCGGTCATTGCAGGAATTTCTTATGAATTTCTGCGTTATGCGGGACGCAGTGACAGAAAGTGGATAGAGGTTTTAAGTAAGCCGGGGCTGGCATTGCAAAAGCTGACGACAAAAGATCCGGACGATGATATGATCGAGGTTGCCATTGCCTCCGTGGAGGCGGTGTTTGACTGGAAGGATTTTTTAACCAGAGAATACGGAATGTCCTTTGATACGTCGGAGGATGCATCAGAGGACACATCGGGAGAGCAGCCATGACGTATGCGGAACATTTGAAAACAGGCATGATCCTGCTGGGAGGAGCCGGAATCGACACCCCGGAGCTCGATGCATGGTATTTGATGGAATATATTTGTAAAATTGACAAAAACTTCTATTATCTTCATATGCAGGAAGATATGGATGAGATTCAGAGCAGAGAATATGCTTCGGTCCTGCAGAAGCGTGCCGAGCGGATACCGCTTCAGTATATTACAGGAGAGCAGGAATTTATGGGACTGACGTTTAAAGTAAATGAAAATGTCCTGATTCCAAGACAGGATACGGAAACGCTGGTGGAAATCTGTGAGAAGATATTGCAGGAGAGACTGGATGAGGGAATCAACCCCTGGGTGCTGGATATGTGTACCGGTTCCGGCTGTATTGCTATCAGCTTAAAGAAACGTCTGTCTAATCTGCTTGTGTCGGCCAGTGACAGCTCCAAGCAGGCTTTGACGGTGGCAAAAGAAAACGGAAGGCTGCTGGATGCTCATGTGGAATGGATATACAGTGATTTATTTGCAAATATTACTGGTCAGTTTGACATGATCGTTTCAAATCCGCCTTATATTCCGAGCGATGTGATCGGTACATTGATGCCGGAGGTAAGACTTTTTGAGCCGGTATCTGCATTGGATGGTGCAGGAGACGGACTTGCGTTTTACAGGGAGATTACAAATCAGGCTCATGCATTTTTAAGAGAGGGAGGCTGGCTCTGCTTTGAAATCGGGTGTGAGCAGGGGGAAGCTTTGAAAAAAATGATGCTGGAACAGGGATTTTCAGATGTAACGGTACAGAAGGATCTGGCGGGACTGGACCGGGTGGTTACGGGACATTTGTAGCGATGCATGTTTTTCTCAGGTTATTTTAATTTGAAATGAGCAGAAGGGAGAACACATATGTTTGATAAATTGGAAGATTTGGTGATTCGATTTGAGGAAGTGCTCAGTGAGCTTAGTGAACCTGGTATTTCCAACGATCAGAATCGTTTTCGTAAATTGATGAAGGAGCAGAGCGATCTGTCTCCTGTGGTGGATACTTACAGGGAATATAAGCAGTGTAAGCAGAATATCGCGGACAGTCTGGAAATGCTGGATATGGAGAGCGATGAGGAGATGCGGGAGCTTGCGAAAGAGGAATTGAGTGAATCCAAAGCCCGTCTGGAGGAGCTGGAAAATAAATTGAAGATTCTTCTGCTTCCGAAAGACCCCAATGACGACAAAAACGTTATTGTTGAGATTCGTGCAGGAGCAGGCGGAGATGAGGCCGCTCTGTTCGCGGCGGAAATATATCGTATGTATGTGCACTATGCCGAGTCCAGACGCTGGAAGGTTGAGACCATGGATGTGGAAGAGATCGGCATTGGTGGCATGAAATATGTCAGCTTTATGGTAAACGGACAGGGTGCATATTCCGTTTTGAAATATGAGAGCGGTGTACACCGCGTGCAGCGTGTTCCGGAGACAGAATCCGGCGGACGTATCCATACTTCCACTATTACCGTTGCAATTATGCCTGAGGCGGAGGAAGTGGACGTATCAATCGACATGAATGACTGTAAATTTGATGTATTCCGCGCCTCAGGAAACGGGGGACAGTGTGTCAATACAACCGATTCTGCGGTGCGTCTGACACATATTCCTACGGGTATTGTGATTTCCTGTCAGGATGAGAAATCCCAGCTGAAAAACAAGGATAAAGCCCTGAAGGTACTGCGTGCAAAGCTGTATGATCTGGAATGTCAGAAGGCTCACGATGCGGAAGCTGAGGCGAGAAGAAGCCAGGTGGGAACGGGGGACCGTTCTGAGAAGATCCGTACCTATAATTTTCCCCAGGGACGTGTGACAGATCACCGGATCAAATTGACACTGTATCGTCTGGAGTCCATTATGAATGGTGACATTCAGGAAATTATTGACAATTTGATCGCAGCAGATCAGGCGGCGAAAATGGCGGCTATGAATGAACAGCCGTGAATCTGAAGGAAATATATGCAGGAAAGCGTTTTGTTTACAGCGGAACAGAAAAAATAAAAAAGAGGCGAATATAAGAAATGGAGACGACAGCAAAGCAAAGCTTTTTTACAAAGGACAGAGACTTTTATAAAGCCCTCTTTTCCATGTTGGTGGTAGTGGCACTGCAAAATCTGGTAGCATACAGTGTCAATATGGCGGACAATATCATGCTGGGAAAGTACAGCCAGGAGGCATTGTCCGGAGCGGCTACCGTAAATCAGATATTCTTTATGGTACAGCAGTTTGCATTGTCCATTGGTAATGCGCTGGTAGCGATCGCTGCCCAGTATTGGGGACAGAACAGAGTGGAGCCGATTCGTGTACTCACCGGAATCGCGCTGAAGCTTGGCGTGATCGTCAGTGTCGTGATCATCGCTCTGTGTGCGTTTTTCCCGGAGATGATTCTTCGTATATTCACGGACTCACCGGAGATCATTGCAGAAGGAAAAATGTATCTTGCACTGATCATGTGGACATTTGCGCTGTTTATCATTACAAATGTACTCATGGCAGCCCTCCGGGCAGTGGGAACCGTTAAGATTTCCTTTTACATATCCATCGTATCCCTTTTGATCAATGTTGGTATCAACTGGGTATTGATCTTTGGTAAGTTTGGTCTGCCCAGAATGGGTATCCGGGGAGCTGCAGTGGGAACGCTCGTTGCCCGGATCGTGGAGCTTTTGATCGTGGTGGTCTATATCTGGAAGGTGGATAAAAAGCTGCATCTGTTCCAGAAAGGGTTATTTAAGCTCAACAGAGAGCTTCGAGGGGATTTTACCAAGGTATATGTGCCGATTATGTTTTCGCAGGTGCTTTGGGGTGTGTCCGTGCCGATGCAGACGGCGATCCTGGGACATTTATCGGATAATGCCATTGCGGCAAACTCTGTGGCAACCACCTTCTATCAGTATTTGAAGGTGATCGTTATCGCCATGTCGTCCACGTCGGCGGTTATGATCGGAAATGCCATTGGCAGAGGGGATATGTCGCGTATCAAATCGGACGCAAGAACTCTGGCGGTGATCGATGTTCTGATCGGCCTTGTCCTGGGCGTTGCATTGGTATTGCTGCGAAATCCGCTGTTGTCTTTATACAATCTGACACCGGAAGCCATGGTTATGGCGAGACATCTGATCGTGATCATGGGATTTATCATGGTAGGTATGTCCTATCAGATGCCTGTCAGCTTCGGCATCATACAGGGAGCCGGAGACGCAGGGTTTACGATGAAAATGAATATGATCAGTACATGGTGTATCGTGATGCCGCTGTCCTTTATGGCAGCGTTCTGGTGGAAGATGCCGGTGGAGCTGGTTGTTATATTTGTTCAATCGGATCAGATTTTTAAAGGACTGCCTACGTTCATTCGTTTCCGGGGATACAAGTGGGTAAGAAAGCTGACCAGGCAGGATACAGAAGAAACATAAAAGTGAATGAAAAAGACGGATGAATATTTTTTTTAGAGAGCGAGAAAAATCGCTCTCTTTTTTTCTTTTTTTAAAAAAATTAGCACTCACCTATTGACAGTGCTAATAATAAGTGATATATTACATATAGAACAAATCAAACACATAAAACTGATTTGTTCAGGGTATACTAAAACAATATATTATTGAAGGAGGAATAGATTATGATGATGCCAAGTATTTTTGAAGACAGATTTTTTGATGATTGGAGAGATTTCGGATTCCCGGATATGCCAAAAGCGTTGTACGGAAGAGATGCAAAAAGCTGGATGAAAACGGACATAAAGGAATTGGAATCCTGTTATGAAGTGGCTGTTGATCTTCCGGGTTATGCGAAAGAAGATGTAAAAGTAAAACTGGATAACGGTTATCTTATTGTTACCGCAGCAAAGAATGTGGATAATGGTAAAAAGGATGAGAATGGGAAATATATTCTCAAAGAACGCTACTCCGGTTCCATGAGCCGCAGTTTCTATGTGGGTGAAAATCTCACTGAGCAGGATATACATGCGAAGTTTGAGAATGGAATCTTAACATTGGATGTGCCGAAGGAATTGAAACAGATTCCACAGGGCGAGCGTCTGATTCAGATTGAAGGATAATCTCTTCTTATCATTGCCGGCAGAGATCGCTCTCTGCCGGCTTTTTATGTGTGCCTAATGGCATCGTTTCTAATGGGTGAAAGTCGTGTGTTCTGCAAGCTGAAATAAAAAATTTTTTAAGGTTATTATGGAGAACAGACCATCATCACATGCGTTCTATTACTGTCGTATCATATCTTAATTGTGACAAAATTCCAAAAGCATGGACTTCAATTATTATGTAGAGGGACTGCTAGAAATATTTTATCAATATCTTAACAAAATATTTTATTATATCTTAACATTTTGCTGCTATAATATAAATAATAAACTAAAAATGATGTTTACCGTGCGAGATAGTTAATCAAAATCTAAAAATGGCGCACGTTTTGCACGGGAATTGAGAGGAATAAATGCTTTTAAAAATAGTTGTTCTATTTTTGCAAGTAAAAAGCTTGATTTTATGTGGGTTGAGGCATTACGCAAACGCCTATTAAAATATACATAAGTCAGGAGATGAAAAATGAGACAAATACTGATTGTAGATGACGACGTTCATATTGGAGATATGATCGCGGAAATGCTAAAAAGGCGCGGGTATGGCGTGTTGCGCGCTTTTTCCGGTACGGAGGCACTGATGGTTCTTGCCCAGGAGCGTCCAGATCTGATTTTGTTGGATCTTATGCTGCCGGGAGTGGCGGGAGAGGAAGTTTTGTCCCGGATTCAGGGGATCCCAGTGATCGTAATCAGTGGAAAAGCAGAAGTAGATGACAAGGTCAATGTGCTGTTGGCTGGAGCGGAAGACTATCTGACTAAGCCTTTTCATTTGAAAGAACTGGCCGCCCGTATTGAAGTACGGCTGCGTGGGGCATTGGCCGTGAAAACAGTAGCAGATACGCTGCTTTTTTTTGATGACTTGGTTTTGAACACCGCAAAGTGTATTGTGGAAGTGAATGGACATGATGCAGGGTTGACCCGGACAGAGTATGCGATTTTAAAACAGTTGATGAAAAATCCCCAGCGGGTGGTTACCAAGATCCAGCTTTTGGATTGTATCAGTGAGGATACTCCAGATTGTTCGGAAAACTCTTTGCGTGTACATATCAGCCATCTGCGGGCAAAATTGCGTAAAGAGAGCGAAAAGGATTACATTGAGTCGGTATGGGGGATCGGATTTAAAATGAAAGAAAATGACAGAAATTCATAAAAACTACTGCAAACAGAAAAAACTGTATTCATAGAGGAGAAGCAATATGCAGATCTGGTATTATTTTGTAATCGCTATTTTGGATGTCATCATTTTTGTGCTTGCAGCCAAAATTTGTTTGATGAGGAAAACAGCACGGGAAATAGGAGAAGCCTTTCGGGATAGACTGGAAACAGATACCAATACGAGGATTGGAATCAGCGGGAATGATAAATATATGCGCAGGCTGGCGGACGACATTAATATTCAGCTCGGTGTGATGCGGTCAGAGCGCCATCGGTTCCAGCGCGGTGATACAGAAGTAAAAAATGCTATCACCAATATATCCCATGATATTCGGACGCCTCTGACTTCTATTGCTGGTTATCTGGAATTGTTGGAAGAAGAGAAGGTTTCTGAAAATGCAGCCCGGTATCTGGAGATTATCCGGAATCGGACGGAAACGCTGAGAGATATGGTGGAAGAGCTTTTTGATTTTTCCGTGGATACTTCGGCGGAACTGGAATTACGGAGGGACGGGGTAGATGTCAACCGTCTTCTGCAGGAGTGTCTGGCCGCATTTTATGCCAGCTTTCTGGAGCATCAGATCACGCCGGAGATCCATATGACAGAAACCAGGGTCATTCGTCAGGCGGATCCTGCCGCTCTTGGTCGGGTATTTTCCAATCTTCTTGGAAATGTTCTGAAATACAGCGATGGCGATCTGCAGATTGTACTGAAGGAAGATGGGGAGATCGTCTTTTCCAATACAGCGGCTGGACTGAGCCATGTGGAAGTAGAGCGACTGTTTGATCGTTTCTACACAGTGGAAAACGCCCGCAGGTCAAGAGGGCTGGGGTTGTCTATCGCTAAGCTGTTGATGGAGAATATGGACGGTCAGATATCGGCTGAGTACAAGCAGCAGAAACTGGTAATCCGTCTGTGGTTGCCGGAAGTCGAAGAAAAGTAAAAGGATGGAATTGAGTTTGCGGTCACGCGTAGGCGTGGTCGCTTATTATGCTTTTAAAAGAAGAAAAATGATTTTACGCATTTCTTAACAGGAGCCTTAACGGTTTCTTAGCAGTTTTATGCTAAGATAAAGATGCAAAAAGAAAGTGTTTAAGCAAATATATCAGATAAGGATTGAATAATCCGGAAGAATCTGGGAGAAAGGGGAAACTCCAATCACTATCTAATATGATTGGATGATACGTGGTTTTATGGAATATGTATTGCAAACAAAAAATCTGAAGAAAAAATATCGGGATTTTGAGGCTCTCCGAGGGTTGGATATGAATGTACCCAGAGGCTCGATTTACGGATTTGTGGGGAAAAACGGAGCCGGAAAGACGACTCTGTTCCGACAGGTCTGCGGGCTGCAGGAACCGACGTCGGGAGAATACCTGATTTATGGAAGAAGCAGCAAAGATAAGGAGATCATAAAGTACAGAAAGAGAATGGGAGCGGTGGTCGAGACGCCTTCCATTTACCGGGAGATGACGGGAGAGGACAATTTGAAACAGCAGTACCGTATTTTAGGGCTGCCTTCCTTTGACGATATTCCCGATCTGCTAAAACTGGTTGGACTTGAGGATACAGGGAAAAAGAAAACAAAAAACTTTTCCCTTGGTATGCGGCAGAGGCTTGGTATTGCGGTTTGTCTGGCAGGTAATCCGGATTTTCTGATGCTGGATGAGCCAATCAATGGACTGGACCCGGAGGGAATCATCGAAATGCGGGAACTGATTCTGAAACTGAACCGGGAACGGGGTATCACAATCCTGATCTCCAGCCATATTCTGGATGAACTGGCAAAGATTGCTACCCATTTTGGTTTTATTGACAAAGGAAAAATCGTGCAGGAGATTACGATGGAGGAGTTGGAGCATGAGTGCCGGAAAAGAACCCGCATAGTAGTGACAAAAGCATCTGTATTAAGTCAGACACTGGATGAGTTTAGCCTGGAGCATACGATGCTGTCTGGTATGGAGGCTAATGTGTTCGGTGAGATCAATATCACAGGGCTGGTTCTGAAGCTTGCGGAGAGGGACTGTCGAGTTACATCTTTTACGGAACAGGAAGAAACTCTGGAGAGCTATTTTATGAATTTGGTGGGGGCAAGAAAAAAATGATGAAATCATTGAAATCGAATCTGGCGCGTCTGCTTTTGAATGGGATTTTCCAGATTGATTTTGCAGGATCAGCTTTTGTCGGCATTTTGTGTGTGGTTTGGGGACGGGTTTTTGTCATTGCGACGAAGGATGGATATGAAATGTCAGGTATGCCTGTCCCAGACAGTATTTTTGGACTGGATGCGCATTTTCTGGCATTTGTAAATGTAATAGCAGTTGCGGTGACGGCATTCTGCAGCGTCTATGTAAGCTCAGATTATAAGAATGGAACGCTGAGGAATAAGGTGGTGGCGGGAAGTACCCGGGCGGAGATTTATCTTTCGAATCTTTCCGCAAATATAGTGGCGGCGTGCATGATGTTTACAACGTATCTGGTGACAACTTTGTGTACGGGACTTCCGCTCATCGGGACATTTCAGCAGTTTGCACCGGGCAGGATCATTGCATGGGTTCTGTCTGTCTATTCTGTCATGATTACGTTTGCCGCAATTAGCACATGTATCGCAATGCTGATCTCCAGGCAGGCTCTCGCAATTGGAGTATCGGTGTGCATGGTATTTGCCGGATTATGTGTCGGTCAGGCTTTTTTAAACAGTCTGACGGATGTTGCTCTGTATTTGGAGGGCAGGGAAAGGATGCTGAAACTGGTTTTGTTCCTGGCGGATTTCCTTCCGGGGAGCCAGCTCATGGAGTTTCGTGCATTGAAATATTCTATAGGGAACCTGAATCCTGTCATTATCGTCGGGGGATCCGTTGTTTTTACGGTGCTGCTGACGGTGATTGGGCTGGTCCGGTTCCGCAAAAAGGAATTGCTGTGACGGGAAAGGACGGTATGAAAAATGATACGACTATTAAAATCAAATTTCACACGTTTGGAAATGAATGGGATTTTCCGGGTTGGCATCCTGGGTTTGGCAGGAATGGGAGCATTATGCCCGGTCATCACCGGGTGGATGGTAAACCAACAGAATGAACTTACAAACCTGGCGATAGGAAATCTTTCGGGAGAAGCGCTTTCACTGGATCACTTTCTGTTTGCATGGGTAATGTTCCTTGCAGGTTATTTTGCGCTGCAGTGCAGCTGTTTTGTGGGAACGGAGTATTCTGACGGTACAGTGAAGAACAAGATGGCGGCCGGTTATTCCCGGACAGAGATCTATTTGGCAAATTTTATTGTGAATGCGGCAGCAGGCTGTATTTTATTCACAATCTATATCATCCCAGCGTGGTGTGTAGGGCGCTTATATCTGGGAAAGCTGCAGGTCTTTACGCAAAGTGAGATGGTGATCTATATTCTATTGATGTACGTTCTGATGATTGCACTTGCGGGGATTTGCACGATGATTTCCATGCTGATATCCAATGAGGCACTTGCGGTGATCCTATGTCTGGCAATTGTGGTAGTTTTGCTGCTGATTTCGATTTGGCTGATCTGGGAACTGGATACGACTGAATATTTTGAAGCAGTGATTGATGAAGATGATACCTATGTAATCAGAGGTATAACATATCATGTAGGAGATCCAAATCCGTATTATGTGGGAGGAATGCGGAGAGTGTTGGACAAATTTTTACTGAATTTCCTTCCGGGGGGAGCATTCATGATTTTTTTTATGTATATGAATGATACGGTGCTGTTCAGTATGAATGTGGGAATCTGTTTTCTGGGAGCGGTTATTTTTACAGTGGTATCAACAATAGCCGGTGTGGCTTTATTTCAAAGGAAGGAATTGAAATAAAAAGGATACAAGATGAAAAATAAAAAATATTATCAATACATCTTCAATCTGCTCCGACCATATAAGGCGAAAATTGCCATATTGTTTATATTAATGGTTATGACTGCTGTTGGGAATATGTTCATTCCTTTGCTGCAGGAGCAGATTGTGGATGTCGGTATAATCGAAAAACAGATGGATGTACTCTTGCAGTTAGTGATTTTTTCGGTGGCAATATATATTTTAATTTCTTTTTTGTCGTACATGCAGAATAAAATTCAGGTGACAATCAACTGTGATTTTACAAAAATTTTGGATTATTTCGCTCTGGTTTTCTTTTAGGTAGGGCAGAAGTTCATCCACCTGCATTCCATCTATTCCACCTTTGCCTCTGTTTGATTTCACTTTTTTATATGCCTTGTTCAGGTTATCTTTCCGCAAAATCAGTTCCATTAGATTGTCCGTCCAAAAGTCTGTGATGATGTCGTTGTTTTCAGTAATCCGCTGATAGACGGACACTTCTGCATACTCTTTCTGTTCCGCAGATACCATTTGCAGATAGTCCTCAATATGAAGTTGTCTGTCCTTAAACCCATCTTTGGTTACATTCATTTACTCACATATCCTAAAGTTCAGCCCTTCCCACCACGTTTGCAACCGCAATGGTACTATGGCCTCTGCTGACTTCTCATGATAAATCTTATTTTAACCACAGCCGCAAATGTTTTATTGCTCTGGCTGTATCCTTCCCACTGCCGGGCGGATTGGGGACTTTCACCCGTTAGAACGTGTGCCCACCGGGCACACCGAAAAAAGACAGCCCGTAATTGGACTGCCTTTTTTGTCTTTGATATTCAGTTTT
>CAYRZL010000032.1:0-26326 GCA_964428795.1 uncultured Lachnospiraceae bacterium
TGCACAGTTTCATTTATGGTGGTGCCAAGTGTGCGGGGCATGGGGGTTTAGTTACGCACCACCTGAATATATGGCTTCACCGACTCAAACTGTGCACCGTAGGGCGCCGGTTTTTCATAACCCAGAGTTTGAAAAATAATCTTCAGCATACGTTTTGCACACTGCTCCAGTTCTTCTTTTTCCAGACGCCCATCTTGCAGAGCATCTTTTATATTTGATATATCCCCCTGCCAGCCCGGCATGATCAGATCATTTCCGGCAGCCGCGCATTTCCAGGATTCACTGCCTCCCTGGGGCATGGTCGTAGTCCAGTCCGTCATAATGACTCCCTGGAAATCCCACTCTTCCTTTGCCGCCACCGTACAGATATCCCTGCAATTTGCGGCATGTACGCCGTTAATCTTGTTATAAGATGTCATGATCGCCATCGGCTGTGCCGATTTCACTGCAATCTCAAATCCTTTCAGATAAATTTCCCGCAGTGCACGTTCTGACAAAATACTGTCAACACCCATGCGGTTGTCCTCCTGATTGTTGCAGGCAAAATGCTTGACGGTTGTCCCTACACCGCATCCGGACTGTACACCCCGGGTCATTGCCGCCGCAATGACGCCTGCGAGCAGAGGATCTTCGGAATAATATTCAAAATTCCTTCCGCATAGCGGATTCCTGTGAATATTCATACCGGGCGCCAGCCACCAGGCAACGCCAAATTCCTCCATCTCTTCTGCAACCATGCGCCCCACTTCCTCTATCAGATCCGTATCCCATGTCTGTGCCAGCAGGGTTCCTACCGGAATGGCGGTACAATACTGATAATAGCGTACGGTTTTCTCTGACTGTGTATCTCCGGCAAAAAATCCGCCCTCCAAAGCTGCCAGCAAACCCGCCGTCTTAATGGTTCCATCCTCCGTATCCACATCATAGTGTTTGATGAGACGAAGTCCAGCCGGACCATCTGCCATGGATATGCCCGGGACATCATACAGCTCCTCCAATGCACCGCTGGTCTCTCCCGCAGCTCCCGGAACCATGATACCGGCTGCCCCCAGCGCATTCTCCTGCCCCTTGCTGATCTCTCCGATTACCATAGCGATAAGCTGATCACATGTAAGCTGTTTTACCAGATCCTGTGCTTTCCGGTCCAGCGCATTTGCCGGGAGGGCTTTTTTCTCCATCGGAACCGGGGCAAAAAGAATGACAGACAGCCCTCTCTCCCTCATCTCCTTCTTCCAGCCTTCCTCCCAAGCGTACCTCCGGTCCGCCTCTGGCGAGATCTCTTTTAATTTCTCCTGCAGCGGACAAATATGAGATACCCTCTCATAAATCACCTCCGATTCCACATGGAGCGCTCCCTGTAATACGGTGCGGTCAGAAGCAGCTCCCGCCCATATTCCGTAATCTCCGTCATCAATGACCCATGCACCCTTTGCCTCGTCAAAGGTTGCAAACTCCTTTGCAGGAATGCGTATTGTTATCTGCTGTGATGCTCCGCTACTTAACAATTCCGTTTTTGCAAAGCCGCAGAGCTTCTTATATTCCCTCTCCCTTTTTTTCTGCGGACAGGATACATAAATCTGCAGCACTTCTTTCCCCTCCCTGTCGCCTGTATTTTTCACCGCAGCGGTCACACTGACAGCATATGGATCTGTCTCAATCACTACATCACTGATCGTAAATGTGGTATAAGACAGACCATGTCCGAAGGCGTAAGCCGGTTTCACTCCAAATGTATCAAAATAACGGTATCCTACATAAATACCTTCCTCATAATATTCCCGGTCCACATTTCCATTGTTATGGCTGAAATTGCCGGAATTTGGAAAATCCCCGTAATGAACCGCCCATGTGTCTGTGAGCTTACCGCTTGGATTCACCTTTCCCGTAAGTACATCTGCCACTGCATGTCCGCCCTCCATACCGGGCTGTACAATACTCAAAAGCCCTTTTACCTGCGGAAAACACAAAATCTCTGTTAAGTCTATGGAACCGCCTGCATTGAGGATCACAATGACGGCCTCACAGCACTCCGTCAAAACCTTCAAATCTGTTTTTTCCTGCTCTGACAGCTCATAGTCTCCCCTTCTATTCCATCTGTCCGCCCCTTCACCTGCAATACGGCTGATCACATAAATTCCAACTGCCTGCGTACCTACATCCGCAGGAGAAACAGGAGCTCCTGCAGGCATCTGAAACGGATGACTTGCATAAATCTGAAAAAAGTCCATGGCATCCCGCCCTTCTGCCTCCCTGAAAATCATCTCTTTCCATTCTTCCCTGGCACGGACATATATTTTCTCATAATCTTCGATCCACGCCTGGCTTGTGATCTGAATACCTGCACTTTTCAAGCCCTCATATATACTGATCACTTCTCTTTCATTTACGTCCCCGGAACCGGTGCCACCCTTGACGGTACGTCCGGCGCCGCAACCGAACAATGCCGCTTGCGTTCCTTGTTTCAGCGGAAGAACGCCCTCATTTTTCATCAATACGATACCTTCCGCCGCCGCCCGTCGCGCCACTGACCGATGTCTGATTTCCCGTTCAGTCTTTGCCGGGCACCTTGTTCCGCTATATGTTCGAACTACCCTTCTCATGCTTGTTTCCTCCCTTCATTTATTCTATATCAAGTATGACATATTTCTGAAAAACGCGCCATATTTATTCTCTTTTTGCATAACAGAAATTTGACTTTCCCAAGCATAAAATTTATAATTATTTCACAATTTTAATGTGAAGCATTTTTAAGAGGAGGTATATTATTGATGAAAATTTTGGGTGTTTCATTCGGAACAAGAAACGGCAGTAATGATGCTATGTGTAAAGAGGCTCTGATCGCTGCTCAGGAAGCCGGCGCCGAGGTATCCTTTATCCATCTTCATGATTGGGATATCAAACATTGCACAGGCTGTGTAGCATGTTCTCGCGGTCTCGTTATGGGAAGAGGTAATATCTGTTCCATCCGTGATGAATTTGACGATTTCAGGGACAAGGTTCTGGATGCTGACGGAATTATCTTCGTAGATCCAATTTTTGAATGTGGCGCGAGCGGACTGGCTCACAACATTATGGATCGTTTTGGACCCCGTCTGGATCGCGGTATGAATATCATAGCCGACAAAATTTCACAGGAAAATCCAAAAGCGAAACCGGTTGATCAAAGAATGCTGAAATCTAAAATGGTTTCCTTTATCGCGATCGGAGGTTCTGATTGGGCTACTGCTGTTGAGTATGACCACTCCATTCTGGCTCTGTCCGGCGGCTGGACCATCATCAACAATGAAAAATTTGCATGGTCTAAAAACATTATCATGGAGGATGAAAAGGTTGAAAAATGCCGCCAGGTTGGACGTAATCTGGTAGCGGCCCTGAAAAAATACGAAGGAAGACTGGAAGATGAAAGCATCAAAGAAGAGGCTTGGATGGGTGATAAAGGTGTTTGCCCGCACTGCCATGGAAAGAACTTCTACTTCCCGGGTCAGACCACAGATGTAATCTGCATGACATGTGGTATCGAGGGTAAAATGGAACTGGATGGAGGCGAGGTTAAATTCGTATTTGACGAAGCTGCAAAAGCTCATGCACATGATCTGCTTTCCGGAAAATTCCTGCACGCTGATGATATCAAAGTAAATGAAGGAAAAGCAATCGAAAACCGTAAATCCGAAAAATTCAAAGCAAGCGCTGAGAGAATCAAATCCTTCCATATTCCTGAGATCCTTCCTCCATCCAAGAGAGGTTAAAAATTACTCAGACATGTTTTCCAATATTACAACAGCCTCTGTGTTACAGAGGCTGTTGTTTTTCGCTTCCACCACTCAGTGCTCCAGCATTTCTTCCACAAAAATTCCGTAGCCCTTATCCGGGCTGTTGACAAATACATGGGTCACCGCCCCTACGATTCTGCCATCCTGTAAAATCGGTGAACCTGACATTCCCTGAATCACGCCTCCGGTTTTGTCCAACAGCTCCTCATCTGTAACAACAAATTGGATTCCTTTGTTTTTTTCTCTGGAATTGTAATCCAGATTCTGTATTTCGATATCATACGCCTGCTGCTCTCCATCCACCGTACAGAGAATTTGTGCCGAACCGACCACCACATTCTGTTTCAGACACACTTCCACCGGAGTATCCTCTGAAATCTCTTCCGGTATATGCTCCAGACTTCCGTAAATTCCGATTTCCGTATTCTCATCAATGCTTCCCAGAAGGTTATCCTCCGTATACTGAATGGTGCCTGCCAATTCTCCCGGCTGTCCCTTCTCCCCCTTCACGATATTTGTGATCTGTGCCTCATATAAATTTCCAAATGCCAAAACCACCTGTTCCCCGGTATCCACATCACTGACCGCATGTCCGAGCGCCCCGTAGCTGCCCTGCTCCGTCACATAAGTCAAAGTACCGATCCCCGCCAGATCATCCCGGACCCATATTCCAAGCCGGAAATGATTTCCCTGATCTCTGATTGGCTGTACCTTTACATTCAGATTTTCACCGTCTCTTTTCAATGTCAGGATCATTTCCTGTCCGCCGCTGGCATCGATCTGCTCTACCAATTCCTCCTTCGTCTCAATAGATACCCCGTTCACCGCCTGAATATAATCACCGCTTTTCACTGCATGCTCGGAAGGGCTTATGCTCGTTCCGTCCGCCCCCGTCACATCTCCTGTTCCCAAAACCAAAACCCCCTCCGTTTTCAAATAGATGCCGACCGGAACTCCGCAGGGGACTACCCGTTTGCTGTCAATTACGAATACTTCCACCGTCTTTACCGGAAAAATACCGAAAAGTCTGCAGGATACCTGGTATGATGTACCGCTGTCTCCCAGAACTTTTCTTGACTCATTTCCAAATACTTCCTGTTCTTCCTCCTGAGTTATACTCATCGGAATCCCCTCCTGAATATGAAATTCTTCTCCCTCCGTCACATACATTTCATCCGGTATCGCATATAAAAGCGATGAATATGAAAATGCCAAAATCAAACATATATACAATCCAAAACACGCCCTTCGTTTCTTTTTGTAATAATCAAACATGTATTTTGCTCTCTGTGTCAGTTTTCTCATGATGTATTCCCCCGTTTTTCTGCTTGTTTCCTGTGTTTTTCCAATAAAAAGATGTTGAGGTCAACTTTTGACCCTGATAGCATAAAAAGAGGATACACATCAACTGTGTATCCTCACGTTTCTCTTTTTTAGTATGTGATTTTCCGATTATTTCACACGGGATGTTTTTACCGCATCTGCCATTTCCTTCATTTCCTTTGCGCTCTCCATTACAGTGTCGGTGATCTTCACACCGCCCAGCATTCTCGCCAGCTCACGGATTCCTGCCGCTTCATCCAGCACCCGTATCTGTGTGCTGGTCTGATTGTCACTGGTATTTTTTTCAATAAGAAAATGCGTATCAGCCATTGCCGCAATCTGCGGCAGATGAGTAATACAAATGATCTGATGCGTATCCGAGATCAACTGCATTTTCTCTGCTGCCATCTGAGCAGTGCGGCCGCTGATTCCCGTATCGATCTCATCAAAAATCAATGTTCCGGTCTCATCCCGATCCGCCAATACAGTCTTTAACGCCAGCATGATTCGTGAAAGCTCTCCTCCGGATGCCACCTTATCCAGATATTTCATCGGTTCTCCCGGATTGGTCGAGATCAGAAATCTTCCTTCATCCATACCGTTTGCGGTAAAATGACGAAGCTGTTTAAATTCCATTTCAAATTTGACATCCAGAAAATTCAAATCTGCCAGAACGGCACGAATCTGCTTTGTCATCTCCTTTGCCGCCATCTTCCGCATCGAAGATATCTTCCGGGATATGTGATCCAGCTTCTCTGTTGTCTGCTGTAATTGTGCCCGAAGCTTCTCTCTGTATACATCATAATTCATGATTTTTTCAATACGGGCTTCCTTTTCTTCCTTCTGAGCCAAAATAGCTTCTATGGAATTTCCGTATTTTTCCTTCAGCCGGTTGATCAGATCCAGACGAAGGCTGATCTGTTCAAATGTCTCATCCGAAAACTCAGATTCCTCCAGATAATCCGCCAGATCTCTGTTAAAATCATTCACCAGATCATCAATCTCCTGAAGCTGACCCGATAGCTCTGCCAACCGCCCGTCATAACTGCTCACATACAAAAGCTCCCGCAACGCAGCTCCGATGGCATCCGAAGCATTTTCCCGGCTCCCACTCATAAGGTCATGAGCAGCTCCGGTAGCTTCCAAAATCTTTTTTCCGTTTGCCAGACGACGATAATCACTCTCCAACTGCTCATCTTCGCCCGTTTTCAGTGATGCCTCTTCGATTTCAGCCACCTCATACTGCAACAGCTCCAGCTCTCTTTGCTGTTCTCTCACATCCAGAGAAAATGCTTCCAGTTCAGCCTTCTGCTGTGTATAGATATGATATAATTGACCAAGCGTCTCCTTTTGCTCCCACAAGGTCTCTCCTGCAAAATCATCCAGATATTTTAAATGATTTTTTGCCGCCAATAAGGACTGACTCTCATGCTGCCCGTGAATATCGATCAAAAGTGATGCCGCTTTTCGCATTTGAGCAGCAGATACTGTCTCCGAATTGATCCGGCAGATACTTCTTCCCTTTGTGATCTTCCTTGTAAGCACAATCTGCCCGTCCTCCGGAAAAATATCCATCTCTTCCAGCTTATCCAGCACCTTTTGATTTCTTTCATAAAAAATAAGCTCCACAAGTGCATCCTTCTCAGAATTTCGAAGCATATCTCTGGACACTTTTTCACCCAGCGCAAGAATGACAGAGCCTATGATAATTGATTTTCCTGCTCCGGTCTCACCGGTAAGAATATTCAGCCCTTCTGTAAAGTCTACTTCCGCCTCCTCGATCAAGGCAAGATTTTTCACATGTAAATTTAAAAGCATAGATTCCCCTTTCGCCAAAGTCACCTATGATCCATCATATCATTCAGTCGATCCATTAACTGCTTTGTCTCCTCCACAGAGCGAATCGCACACATGATCGTATCATCTCCCGCAATACTGCCTACGATCTCCCTGCAATTCATAGTATCCAAAGCTGCTGCCACAGCCATTGCCATACCGGATACCGTTTTGATCACAAGAATATTCTGCGCCATATCCATAGACACAAATCCATCCTTAAAAACGCGGGTATATTTGTCACTGGAATCCTCCCCTGGTTCATAGATCGAGACATATTTCTGCCCGCCATTCTTCAACGATACCTTTGTCAGCTTTAATTCCCGAATATCTCTGGACACGGTCGCCTGTGTCACCTGAAAACCTTCTGCCACCAACTGTCTGGACAACTCTTCCTGCGTTCCGATATTTTGTTTGCGGATCAATTCCAGTATTTTTGCCTGTCGTCCTGATTTCATGTTATCTGTACTCCTGCATTTTTTTTCGCAGATTCTGCAAAAAGCTCAACTGATTCAATTTCAAAATGGTCGCTCCTTCAGAGGATTTTTTCATTACGATCTTATCTCCCACATGGAGGGTCACCGCATTACCTCCGTCAAATGTGACTTTTGCCTCCTCATCCCTTGCGGCCTTCCGCTCTCCGATCTCCACCACGATCTCGGCGTCACCGCTCACCACAATACACTTGTTGTTCATGGCATGAGGATTCAGCGGAGTGATCAACAGCAAATCCGCATTTGGGTCCACGATAGGTCCGCCTGCAGAAAAATTATATCCGGTTGAACCAGTGGGAGTGGCAATAATCATACCATCTGCATTGTAGGAATTTAAATATTCCCCATTTACATACAAGATCAGATTTACAATCTGTGAAGAGTCTGTCCTGTGAATCACAATATCATTCAAAGCCTCCTGGGGAGAATCCATACACGCCAAGGAAGCCTGATCTTCCATACCGCCCTGCACGGAATAACCGCATAACAGGATGCGGGATTCTGTCACATAGCGATCCATAATCAACTGATCTATGGCATCCAGCACGGTGCTTCTTTCCAGTTCGCACAAAAAACCCAGTGTTCCAAGATTGACCCCGATCAACGGAATGTGCGTCTTTGCCATATCTCTGGCTGCACGGATCAGAGTTCCGTCACCGCCGAGAACGATCATGCACTCGGTATCCGCATCCAGAATAGACGGGTCCAGTTTCCCCTCCTCCGGTCCGGCATACACCTTGCAATGTCCGCCTTTTTGCTGTACGTAATTGCGAATCTCTTCTGTCACCTTCAGATCTTTATCCTTTGTCTCATTCGTTATAATGAAAAAATGTTTCATTTTATTTATCCAGTTTGGTATGTGCAGCTTCTACGATCCAAGCTGCATCCACCTCTGCCTCCCGCTCTGCTTCTCCTTTTTGCAGGAATACCAGATACTCAATGTTTCCTTCCGGTCCCCTAATCGGAGAAAATTCCAAATTTAAAATGCTAAAACCAATTTCTTTCGCAAAAGTCAGTATCTTCTCTATAACTTCCAGATGCACAGACCGTTCTCGCACCACGCCTTTTTTCCCAACCTTCTCCCGGCCCGCCTCAAACTGCGGTTTGATCAGACATACCATCTGTCCGTCATCCTTTAACAGCTCTTTCGCCGGACCGAGCACTTTTGTCAGTGAAATAAAGGATACGTCTACAGACGCAAAATCCAGTCGGTCATCAATATCCGCCGGCGTCACATAACGGATATTTGTCTTTTCCATACAGACTACCCGCTCATCCTGACGCAGCTTCCATGCAAACTGTCCGTAACCAACATCCACCGCATAGACCTTTGCAGCGCCATTTTGCAGCATACAATCGGTAAAGCCTCCGGTGGAAGCCCCGATATCCATACAGATCTTACCCTCTAACGTAATTCCGAAATGCGTCATGGCCTTTTCCAGCTTCAATCCACCGCGGCTCACATACTTTAATACCGACCCATGGATTTCTATTGCAACAGCCGGGTCAAAAGAAGCGCCCGCTTTGTCCTCCCGCTGTCCGCCCACAAATACATTACCGGACATGATCATGGCTTTTGCCTTCTCTCTGGATGGCGCAAGCCCTCTTTGTACCAACAATACATCCAAACGTTCTTTCATCACGCATAACTCTTTTCATTCAATTTATCAATACCTGCCAAATCTCCCTCTAACGGTCAGATTCTGATAATTTCTGCCGGATATTTTCGGCCACTGACTCAGCATCCATATGAAGCTCTGCCAATAACCCGTCCACGCTGCCATGCTCCACAAAGCAATCCGGAACTGCCACATGAATCATTGATATATTCACATGCTCCTGCTCAAGCATACATGCAACCTGCTGACCGAATCCGCCCGTATATATATTCTCTTCCATCGTCACAAGAAGTCTGTGATTTTTGGTCGCATCTAAAATACCGGATTTATCCAAAGGCTTCACAAATCTCGCATTGATCAACGTCACAGAAATGCCCTCTGTTTTAAGAAGCTCCCTGACCTGCTCCGCTATACGCACCATACTTCCCACTGCAAGTATAGCCACATCATCTCCCCGGTAAATCAGCTCAGATTTTCCATACTCCACATCTTGGCGATTTTTTTTCAGACCATCATAAGCCTCTCCTCTGGGATAACGAATGGCTACCGGAGCTTTCAGTTCCAGAGCAAACTTCATCATGTCTGCCAGCTCCCATTTATTTTTGGGCGCCATCACAGTCATATTTGGCATCGTGGACAAATAGGAGAGATCAAAAATCCCCTGATGTGTCTCACCGTCCGCTCCAACCAGCCCTGCACGGTCTACTGCAAATATCACCGGCAATTTCTGCATGCAGACATCGATCATGATCTGATCGTAGGCTCTTTGAAGGAAGGAAGAATAAATAGCCACCACCGGCTTCATCCCACCTGTTGCCAGTCCGGCAGCAAATGTAACCGCATGCTCCTCTGCAATTCCCACATCGAAAAAACGGTCCGGATAAAGACCCCGAAACCGCTTTAATCCGGTTCCGTCCGCCATGGCCGCAGTGATGGCAACCACCTTCTCATCTACCTCGCCCAGCTTTTTCATGATCGTAGAAAAAATATCCGTATAGCTGGATTTTGTTTTCTTTTTTTTCGGCTCTCCGGTTTCCACATCAAAAGGACCTACCCCATGAAATCTGGACGGATAACGCTGTGCCGGACGATAGCCCATGCCTTTTTTCGTTATCACATGAACCACCACTGCTCCGTTTACCTTCGCCGCTTCCCTGAAAATCCTGACCATATCCGGTATATTATGCCCATCTACGGGACCTAAATAAGTGACGCCTATATTTTCAAACACCATGCCCGGAATCAAAAGCTGCTTCAGACTGCTTTTTGATTTTTGAATCCTCCGCACCACCTTATCACCATAAGGAATCTTGTCCAATGCGGAGTGTACGCCGGACTTAAACTCCTGATATTCCTCAGAAGTACGCAGGGTAGCCAGATGCTGAGACATACCGCCCACATTCGGAGAGATGGACATATTATTATCGTTCAATACAATAATCAGGTTGGAACGCAGGGTGGAGGCGTTATTCAAAGCCTCATATGCCATGCCTCCGGTCAATGCCCCATCTCCGATCACAGACACTACCTTGTAATCCTCACCGTTGATCTCTCTTGCGATAGCAAGTCCAAGTCCTGCCGAAACAGAGGTGGAGCTGTGCCCGGTATCATATGCGTCACATTCACTCTCCGATCGTTTCGGGAAACCACTCATACCGCCCTGCTGACGCAGTGTTTCAAACCCCTCTTTTCGACCGGTAAGCAGCTTATGTGTATAGGACTGATGCCCCACATCCCAGATGATCTTATCCTCCGGCATGGTCAATACCTTGTGTAATGCAAGGGTCAGCTCCACACATCCCAGATTTGAGCCAAGATGACCTCCGGTGACCGCCACCTTTTCAATCAGGAAATCCCTGATTTCCTGCGCCAGAATATCCAATTTCTCATAAGAAAAGTCTTTGATATCATTCGGATTTCCGATATGATCTAATAAACTGTCCATCCCTATTTCTCCCGTCCGATCAGGTGTATCAAAAGTGTATTTAAAAACTCATTTCTAACCACCAGAGAAGAAAGACCGGATATTGCCTCCTGTGTGAGACGGGCTGCATCCTTCTTTGCCTGTTCAACCCCCTCCAGTGTTACATATGTCTCTTTTTCATTTTTATCATCACTGCCGATGGGTTTTCCCAATACCTCCAGGGTACTGGTCACATCCAGAATATCATCCTGAATCTGAAATGCCAGCCCCACACAATTTGCAATCCGGGAAATCACCCGCTGCTCATTGGCAGTGGCACCGGCCAGCACCGCACCGATCAGCATGGAAGACTCAATCAGCGCTCCGGTCTTCAGACGATAAATGAAATCCAGCTTATCCCGGTCAATATGCTCCCCCTCTGACTCCACATCCACCGACTGTCCGCCTACCATACCGTAAATTCCCGCACGCTGTGCGAAAATGCCGAGCGCCTTTGCCAGTCTCGGATTATCCGGTTCCTGCTGTAATGCTCCAATGGCTGTCTCATAAGCAAGATTTAAAAGCCCGTCACCCGCAAGAATTGCCATAGCTTCTCCATATACGACATGTGTCGTCTTTTTGCCTCTTCGATACTCATCGTTATCCATGGCAGGCAGATCATCATGCACCAATGAATAGGTATGAAGCATCTCCATAGCAACCATAAATGGCTCGATAATCTCCGATCTGCCTCCGAACAACCGATATGTTTCCTGCATCAGCATCGGACGCAGACGTTTACCGCCCACCAATATACTGTAATTCATTGCTTCCAGAAGCGTTTTTTGAAAACCCTCCTCTTTCGGAAGGTATTTTTTTATTATTGTATCAATCTGTTCTGCCCGAACAGCAATTTCCTCTCTGATCTCCATGCTAGAACTCTGTCAATTCTCCTTCCCCGGTGATGCACAGCATCTTTTTCTCCACCTGATCCAGTTTTTCATTGCAGGACCGGATCAGCTTCATCCCTTTTTCATACAATGCAAAGGATTCGTCCAGGCTCACATCCGGCTCACCAAGTCTCCCTATCAGCCCCTCCAGCTCTTCAAAGGACTGCTCCAGTGTGGATTCACTCATAGATTCCTTTCCTGTTTCCTGTTCTGATTTTATATTTTCCATCGCTTGCTCATCCCATCTAATCTCAATTTATTTCCGCTCAATCTCAGTCTTTTCTGTTACCTGTGCTGTCAGTCTTCCTTCCAGCATATGAAGCTGCAGATGATCACCTACCTGTATATCGGAAAACTTTGATACCGGCACGCCATTCTCATCCGTAAGAAAAGCACTGCCCGCCTGAAGTCTGCGTAGCGGCGAAGCCCCGTCCAACGCAGAAGCATACAGCTCCAGTTGGTGTCGTTTTCTCCGGTATACATCCTGCATTGCCTGCTGCAATCTGCGGCAAAGCTCATCGCAATACTGCATCTTATCCCGAAGCTGCTGCTCCGGACTTTTCATCCGCAGCCGCAATTCAAACTGTTCCAGCCATGTCCGAAGCTGTGACAGGCGACGCTCCATACCATGCTGCAGCATATATTTTTTCTCATCCAGTTCACCGTACACTTTCTGTATATCAAATACTGCCAGCTCCGCTGCCGCCGAAGGCGTCGGTGCACGCAGATCAGCCACATAATCTGCTATCGTCGTATCTGTCTCATGTCCCACTGCCGAAATGATCGGAGTGCGGCACTCGAAAATCGCTCTCGCAACAGGCTCCGTATTAAAAGCCCACAAATCTTCTATGGAGCCTCCGCCGCGGCCTACGATCATCACATCTACTCCGAGCTGGTCCAATGTACGAATTCCCTGAACGATACTGGCCGGCGCATCTTCTCCCTGCACCAAAGCCGGATATAAGATCAACTGGACATAAGGATTTCTCCGTGCTGAAATATTCTGTATATCACGCACAGCCGCTCCGGTTGGAGCTGTCACCACGCCAATGCGCCTCGCATATTTGGGAATGGGCTGCTTATACGCAGCATCAAACATGCCCATTTCCAATAATTCCTGCTTTAACTGCTCATACTGCCGAAACAGCGCTCCGAGACCTTCCAAAAAAATCTCAGAAGCATACAACTGATACTTTCCGTCACGCTCATATACACGCACGCTTCCGACAACAACTACGTTGTCCCCTTCCCTCATGGAAAACTTCAGACCGGAGGCTCTGCTGCCGGAAAACATAATTGCCGATAACGTACCGCCTGCATCCTTCAACGTAAAATAAATATGTCCCGATGAATGATATTTGCAATTCGATACCTCACCCCTGACAGCGATCCGTTTCAGCATAAAATCCTGAGCAAACATGTTTTTAATATACTGGTTTACCTGTTCTACGCTATAAATATTCTGTCTCATAATACTTTTGCCAACACACCATTTACAAAAGATGTTGAGTCATCCGTACCGTATTTCTTTGCAAGAGTCACAGCCTCATTCACCGCAACGCGCCCCGGTATATCATCATCATACAAAATTTCATATACACCAAGCCGGATGATCGTCAGATCCACTTTCGCCATACGGCTGGTCTTCCAGCCTGTCGTCATATCATTTATCTTTGCATCAATTTCTTCCAGATGCTCCATCACTCTATGCACTTTATTCTGAATATATAAAAGCGACTCCTCATCCGCCTCAAAAGACGCATGCATCACATTTTGTCTCAACCCATCCAGAAACAGCTCTTCCTGCTCTGCCACCTGATCTTCCGGATAAAAATTCAGGCGGAACAACATATGAAAAATCTGTTCCCTAATTTCTCGTCTTGTCATTTGAACCTCCATGATAAGAAAAGGGTGTCTCAGCGACACCCTCATATTTATTCCTGCTCGCCCATGTCCACACCGGCAATACGCACATTTATATCTGACACTTCCAATCCGGTCATTGTCTCAATGGCTGTCTTTACTTTTTCCTGAACTGCCTCAGAAACGGATGGAATCGAATATCCGTAGGAAATGTGCAGTACCAGATCCACACTTACGACCTGATCGACGATTTCGACTTTGACACCCTTTGACAAAACCTTCATGCCAAGGCGGCTGATAATTTCATTCGTGATATTATTGCCAAGAAATGCTACACCTTCCACTTCTGTGGCTGCCAGACCTGCAATAATGCTGACTACCTCATCCGCGATCTGGATTTGTCCCAAACTGTCTTCTTTTATCTTATACGCTTTTCTATCTTCAGCCATTATTTTCCTCCTGCCAATTATATCTTTATTCTGAACGAAAAGAAATCTCCACCTCAGGTTTCTCATCATCCGTTATACTCACATAAGTATATCATAAATATTTAATGAAATCAATGAAATACCTGCTGAAATAATGACCATATAAATAGGTCTGATCCCGGTTTTGTGCTTCATACACAGATTCAGCACAAAAATACCTGCACTAAGCAAAAGAACTACAGCCAGAGAGCCGGAATCTCCCTGTCCTATGCTCATGTTCTGATAAACCATGGAAACACATACACTCAGCAGCAGTCCCGTTACAATAGGACGTATCGCCAGCTTGATCAGACGAAACACTTCCAACGTTTCAAATCTCTCGTAGATATATGCCACCGCTGCTGCTGTACCGCCGGAAGCTGCTACACCTGACGCAAAACCGCCTAAAGCAAGCATATACCCGGTACCTGGACCGCCGACACGATCTCCCATAACAAAACCGACACCCGATAACACTTTGCACAAAATTGATCCCGGCAATGCATTTGCGACCACCACAACATTCTGATAAAAATCCTGATATGACACCATATTTGTATCCACAAACATACCATCAGCCAGCGCCAGATATGCATCCCCACCGCCAAAAGACAGAAATGTGGATATCACACCATTCCAAATAAACTGCAATGTATCCGGGAACAGGAAAAATGCAGGTATACAAAGCAGGAGCAAAAAAATGCACCAGCCCGCAACCTCACCTGCCACACGCTTCAATGTACGGAATTTAAATTGCATACGCCCCTTCATGCTTCGAAATAAGCCATAGCATCCCAGAATAATCATGATAAACCGAAGCGCCCACTTTACTCCATCACTTTGAATGAGATGTACCTTCCCCACACAGAGCAGATACGGAACGATCAGACAGCCGCACACGATCAAATTGAGCGGTTTTAGCTTTCCTCTCGTGTAAAAAATTGCAAAAAATGTGATCATCAGCATATTCACCGTGGATATATCAAACAAAGGCGTCGCATCTATTCCCAATACCTGAAACATTTCTGTCCCGCTTGTCAGCCAAAACACCACAAGAACAGCAAGCAGTCCCCACCGAAACGTCTTGTTCTCCTTACATTCCTGCAGGGTTCCTCTTGTGTACTCTATCAGCATGAAGATAATATACGCTGTCACACCCGCAGAAGCAAACATGATCTGACTGAGCACTGCCATACCGGACATCCGGATCAACGATACAAGGAGTACGGTCAGCAATGCACCCGGCAGAGCCATCATCACTGCCGACAGAATCATACCCTTCACTCCGCTGACTTTGCTTCCTATCACAGCCGCAATTTCCACCGGAAGCGCCCCCGGCGTGATATTTGCCACAAGGACAGCCTTGTTAAATTCTTCCTCATCTATCAAATTTTCCTCTTTGACAACAGCCTCCTCAATTACGGGAATGAGGGCCGTTCCGCCGCCGAAACCGAAAAACCCGATTTTCAGCATTACAGATAACAATTTTTTCATTTTTCTTCCTACTTCAACTTGTACATCATCTGATACATTATCTTATAGATATTACTATAAAATAAGCATAAATTCAAGAATATTGACAAGAAAGAAACCTATTTATCCATAATATCTTTAATAACTTCTCCCGCTATAATAAGTCCTGCCACAGACGGCACAAAAGCAACACTTCCCGGAATATCTCTTCTCTCAGTGCATTTGTGCTTTGCACCGGGAGGACAAATACAGTTCGTTCTGCAGCTTATGCTCATATCCTCCAAAGGTTTAACCGTCTTCTCCGTAGAATACACAACCTTTAATTTCCTGATTCCCCTTTTTTTGCATTCACGACGCATTACTTTCGCCAGCGGACACATAGTTGTTTTATATATATCTGCCACCTGAATTTTTGTCGGGTCTAATTTATTTCCCGCACCCATACAACTGATCACCGACACATTTTTTTCCTTTGCCTGCACAATTATTTCCAATTTTGCAGTAACAGTATCTACCGCGTCAACCACATAGGAATACTCACTGAAATCAAATTCATGGGCATTTTCCGGCAGATAAAAGCATCTTCTCACTTCCACTTCCGCGTCCGGGTTTATTTCCAATATACGGTCACGCATGACCTGGGCTTTGTATTGCCCCACGGTCTTTCTCGTGGCAATGATCTGTCTGTTAATATTGGTAAGACACACTTTATCATCATCAACTAATACAAAGGAACCGATTCCCGTTCTCGCCAGCGCTTCCGCAACATATCCGCCTACTCCTCCTATGCCGAAAATTGCCACCTTCGCCTGGAAAATTTTTTTCATATTATCTTCACCCAATAATAATTGGCTTCTTGAAAACTGATTTAACATTCATAATCCTCCAGAAAATGATGCTTTACACCATCCTTTTTATATGCAATCACCGTACTTAGATTTACATTCTCCACACTTTTAAAAATATTACTTTCCACAAATGGATTTGTTTTCTTAAGCTCCCGTATCAGCTTTTTTACTTCCAGTCTCTTGGAATTGCTCTGTCCATCCGCCTGACAGGAGGAGCAGGTATCCGTAAACTTGCATGCGCACTGAATAAAATGCAGATCATTGGCATCCCTCCAGGTTTTAATATCATCCTCCCTGATCAGATACAGAGGACGAATCAGCTCCATTCCCTCAAAATTCGTACTGTGGAGCTTCGGCATCATAGTCTGCATCTGCGCTCCATAGAGCATCCCCATAAGAATGGTTTCAATTACATCGTCATAATGATGTCCCAGTGCGATTTTATTACATCCAAGCTCCTTTGCCTTACTGTACAGGTGGCCTCTTCGCATTCTGGCACACAGATAACAGGGTGATTTTTCAATATGGTATACCGACTCAAATATATCCGACTTAAATATGGTAATGGGGATATTCAGTTTATCTGCATTATTCTCTATCACTTTTCTGTTCTCCGGGCTGTATCCCGGATCCATCACGAGAAATTGAACATCAAATTCAAACTTATTATGCCTTTTTAATTCCTGAAACAGCTTTGCCATCAGCATGGAATCCTTACCACCGGATATGCATACTGCGATCCTGTCCCCTTCCTTTACCAATTCATATTCATTAAGAGCCTTTGCAAATTTAGACCATATACTCTTATGAAATCTTTTCCGAATGCTTTTCTCAACTTCACTGCAAAAAGTTTCCTTATTACCAACGCTCTCTTCCTGCTCCATAACCCTCATTAACCATGTTATATATCCGCCTTTAAGACTGTATGCCTCAATCCCTTCTTGCCATAATATTTTTACTGCCTCCGCGCTGGCTTCTCCCTTCTTGCAATAGGCAACAACTCTTTTTCCCTGAAGTTCGGACAATCTGTCTTTTAAGTGGTCCAATGGGATATGTACGGCATCCGGCAAATGTCCGTAAGCATAAGACATTTCATCCCTTACATCGACCAAAATATAACTGTTTTTCTCCCAGGAGAATAATTCAGACATGGTTATTTCCTGACAGAATGTATCTTCCCTGTTATCCATTTATAAACTCCTTCTTTCACTTCTTAATCCATTACCTCTTAGATTGTCTTTCCTATTATACCTATCTTTTTAATGGGTTTCAATACTATTTTTCTATTCCCAATCACAAAGTAATTTCCTTTTGGATATTTTACTTGTCTACTTGACAAGGTGCTGATATACCTGTTTCCGGCTCTGTTGCTTTTTATATATAAATTCTGGACTTGGTCAAAGCTAAAATTGGGGAACATTTTGACATACTTTTTCACGAAGAAGTTTCCTGATTTGTATTGAATATTGGGGAGCATTGTAATATAATTATTTTACAATTTGTTCCCCAAAGGAGGAAATGCTATGGCAGTACAATATCAAGATATACAGGAATTACTCAGAAGTCGAGCCGACCTTCACGCAAGACTGAATCTGATGCCTTACGATGGGACACCCGAAATCAAAGAGCGTGGAAACGGGAAATATCTCTATGTCAGAAAACGTGTGGCAGGCAAACAGACATCATCTTATGTAGGCGCATATACAGAAGAACTTTATAATCTGCTCCTTCGTAATGCAAGAGAAGCCAGAGAAATCAGAAAAGAACTTCGTGGCATAGAAAAGCAGCTTGCTGCCGCCGGATATTCGGAAGATGAACTTTCTGCTGATGTTATAAACAACATTGCATTTGCACGAGCCAATATGAAAATAAATATCTATGATCAGGCTATTTTGGAGGGTGTTGCGACATCTTTCCCGCAGGCAGAAGAAATCATAGAAAATGGAAAAGTTTCCGGCATGACGGCTACTGATGTTCAAAAGATTTTGAACTTAAAACACGCATGGGAGTTTATCCTCGACCGTGATGTGATTGCCAGCCGTTCCGACTACTATATGCTTAGTCACATAGCAAGGCTTGTCAATGAAGGTTTTTTTGCCGAAGGTGGTCGCATTCGTGGTGTGCCTGTTACAATTGGTGGTTCATCCTATGTTCCGCCGTTACCTAACGAACTAGACGTAAAAGAAAGAATCCGTAAGATTACCGAAGGAACTGATGAAGCCATCAATATTGCTATCAAGCTGTGTCTGTATTGTATGAAAACACAAATATTCTTGGATGGTAACAAGCGAGCATCTGTAATTTTCGCAAATCACTATCTGATTGCCCATGGCAGCGGTTTTCTGGTAATTCCCGAAAAGGAAGTGCCAGAGTTCAAGCAATTGCTTGTGAAATATTATGAGGGCGAAGATATTTCTGTTATCGCTTCCTTCATGAAGGAACGCTGTTGGAAAACAATTTGACGGGGCTGCCGCTTCACGACTTTTTGATCGTTAAAGCGACAGCCACCTCTCGGATCAAATAAACTTAATTGATCCATTTCCTGATCTTGCTTTAACTGATTGGCTATGTAACTTTTTATTGCTGCAGTATTCTTGCCTACTGTATCGACATAGTATCCCTTACACCAAAATTCGCGGTTTCGGTACGCAAACTTCATATTCCCGAATCTTTGAAATATCATCAGGCTACTCTTTCCCTTTAGATATCCCATAAATCCCGAAACGCTCATTTTGGGCGGGATACTATACACATTAGGAGTTTTTTATCTGAATACATCGCTAAAGCTCCTATAGAACCACGCGACTATCGCGTGGTTTTCCTGATACAAAAAAGCAGAAAGCTAACTAAGCTAACTGCTAATTTTACTAAAAATAATAAGGCTCTTTTCTACTACACCATTTGCTACACCATTTTTGCGTGACGATATGAGACGATACATTAAATTTTGTAAAACGAAATGTTGGTCAATTTCTAAATTTTACAGAAAAAAGTTTTAAATGTATCACTTTTTGCATAAAATTACGTGACAATATAACAATTTATGTCGGAAAATAACATTTTTTTATGACTTTGTCTTATCTATCACCTTTATGTACCGGTAAGGAGTTGCCTGGTATACATAATAATTAAGCCAATTTGTATAAAGATTGTTTGCATGGGCACGCCACTGAAGGTACGGTTTTTTCTCAGGATCATCATTCGGATAATAATTCACCGGTATCTGAATGGGCAGTCCCTTATTCAAATCTCTCATATATTCTTCATGAAGCGTTATACGATCATACTCCGGATGTCCCATAACAAAAATCTTTCTTCCCTCATTGGCAATCCCAAGATAAAATCCGGCTTCTTCGGATTCTGCCAGAATCGTAAGCTGCTCCACCTTGCGGATATCCTCGATGGGCACTTCCGTATGCCTGGAATGAGGCGCACAGAAAATATCGTCAAATCCCCTTACCAGCGGATTTTTACGATTTAACACCTTATGCCAGAATACACCGAATTTCTTTTCCGACAGCATCTTTTTCTGCAATCCATAATGATAGTAAAGACCTGCCTGTGCTCCCCAGCACAAATGCATGGTGGATGTCACATTGGTCTTTGTCCATTCCATAATTTCACAAAGCTCACCCCAATAATCCACTTCCTCATATTCCATCTGTTCTACCGGAGCACCCGTAATGATCAATCCGTCCAGATGCTGATCCTTCACTTCATCAAATGTGGCATAAAACTTATTCAAATGGCTCATGGATGTATGGGTGGACTGATGGCTGCTCACAGTCAGAAACGTCACATTCACCTGCAGCGGCGTATTTGACAGCTCCCTCAAAATCTGCAGCTCCGTATCCTCTTTTAACGGCATCAAATTCAAAATACCGATTTCCAACGGGCGGATATCCTGATGATCCGCACGGTGTTCATCCATAACAAATATATTTTCCTGTTCCAAAATCTCCTTTACCGGGAGATCATTCTGTGTTCTGATTGGCATAATCGTACCCTTCCATTTTTCTTTATCTCTTTATCATTTCCAGAAATGCTGCTTCATCGATAACCGGTATTCCAAGACTGTTTGCCTTGTCCAGCTTACTTCCTGCATTCTCTCCTGCAAGCACATAGGTGGTCTTTTTTGACACAGAGCCTGCTGCCTTTCCGCCATTTTGTTCCACCAGATCCGATGCCTCTTTTCTGGAAAGTGAAGGCAATGTGCCAGTGATGACTATTGTCATTCCCGCAAGAAGCATAGATCCCCCTTCAGCCTTTTTTGCAGCCATATTAACCTTGTGATCCTTTAGCGCCGCAAGCATCTCTTTGGTGGTCTCTCTATCAAAAAAGTCTGCAATGCAGGCTGCACTTACTTCTCCAATATCATCTACCTGCTGCAGCTCCTCCAAAGATGCGTGACACAAAGCATCTATGGACCCAAAATGCTGCATAATGGCCTTTGCTGCAGCTTTTCCCACATTCGGGATCCCAAATCCGGTAAGGAGCTGCCACCCATCGTTTTCCCTGGATCGCTCGATGGCATCTAACAGCTTATCTGTATTTTTTTCTTTTCCAATGATTCCCTGTTCGATCAGTTCCTCTCTGTGCTTCTTTAATTCATAAATATCCGCAATAGTATTAATATACCCCAATCGAACCAGATCTTCAATATAAACCGACCCAAACCCTTTGATATCCATGGCATCTCTGCCCACAAAATGGATCAGACGACGTTCCTTCTGTGCCGGACAATCCACCGATGTGCAGCGGATATCCGCAGTATCCTTCTCTCTCACTGCGGGCGAACCGCAGATCGGGCAGACATCCGGTATCTGAAACCGCGTCCATCCTTCCGGTCTCTTTTCCTTGATCACCCGTCTCACCTTTGGGATGATCTCTCCCGATTTGTAGACAGAAATCGTATCTCCGATTCCGATATCCAGTTCATCAATAAAATCCTGATTGTGCAGTGTGGCACGGGACACACTGGTACCGCAGAGACGGATCGGCTCAAACACTGCGGTAGGCGTGATGCGTCCGGTTCTTCCCACAGACAATTCGATATCAAGCAGGACGCTCTCTTTTTCCTCCGGCGGATATTTATAAGCAACCGCCCATCTTGGTACCTTGGAGGTAGCTCCCAATATCTCACGCTGCCCGAAATCATTGAGCTTTACCACTGCTCCGTCAATATCATAGCTCAGATTTCCCCGGTTTTCACCGATGCGGCAGATTGCCTCCCACACCTCGTCCCCGGTATGGCAGACGGAATAATCCTCAATGATCGGGATTTTCTGAGCCTTCAAAAACTCATACCCTTCTGTATGCGAATGAAATTCTTTTCCTCTCGCATCCTGAATATTAAATACAAACATGGAAAGCCCCCGCTCTTTTGTAACGGTGCTGTCCAACTGGCGCAGCGTTCCCGCCGCACAGTTTCTTGGATTTGCGAAGGTCTTTTTGCCAAGAAGCTCCTGATTTTCATTGACCCGGGCAAAAGCTTCCTCTGTCATATATACTTCCCCGCGGATTTCCAGATACGGAATTTTGTCTTTCAGCCTGCGCTTTACATCCGGTATGACCTTTGCATTTGCAGTCACATCTTCCCCCTGCAAAATACCGTCTCCTCTCGTAACAGCCAGCTTCAGATCACCCTCCTCATAGCGAAGGGACATGGAAAGTCCGTCTATCTTATACTCTACCACAAACTCCGGGTTCCCGAACCGGCTGCGCATATCCTCTACAAAAGCATACACATCCTCCTTTGTGAAAACATCCTGGAGACTGAGCATTGGTACATTGTGGCGCACCAATACACCCGCAGTACGTTTTGCTGTGCCTCCCACCTTTCTGGTAGGGGAATCCTCCGTCACCCAATCAGGATATTCTGCCTCTATTGATTTTAACTCCTGCATCAGCATATCATACTCATAATCGCTGATTTCCGGATCATCCTGATTATAATAGCGGTCAATATGATATTCCAGAATCTTCTTCAGTTCTTCCAGACGGTTCTTCTTTTCTTCCTTTGTCATAGCTTCCATTTTCTGACTATCCATCATTCTACCTGTTTTTGATCCTTTACTGATTTTTACTGTCCTTCCCGCGGAGCATCTGCTGCAATTTTTCCCACTCCTGTCCGGTTACATTCCGATAGGTTCCCGGCTTTAAATCTCCCAGCAGTATATTCATAATACGGACTCTGTGTAGACCGCAGACCTTATAACCACAGGCAATGCACATCCGGCGGATCTGCCGGTTCAGCCCCTGCGTCAGGATAATGCGAAAATCCCGTTCCCCTGTCTGCTCTATTTTACACGGACGTGTTCTTTGTTTCAACTCTTTTAAATAGATTCCTCTTCTCATTTTTTCCAGAAAATCATCTGTAATTTCATGATCCACCGTTACCAGATATTCCTTTTCATGCCTGTTGGAGGCACGCATGATCCGATTCACCAAATCTCCCTGATTTGTCATCAGGATCAGTCCGGTAGAATCCTTGTCCAGCCGGCCTATGGGATAGATTCTTTTGGGATAATTTAAAAATGAAACAATATCATTCCCCAATCCCTTCTGATCTACGCAGGAGCATATGATTCCCGCAGGCTTATTCACTGCAAGCAAAATACGTTCCTCTTCACCGGAAACGATGTTTCCCTGATAACATACTGTCTGTCCCGGCTCCACCTGATCTCCCATGGATGCAGTCACACCATCTATCGTCACTTGTCCCGCAGCGATCTGACGATCTGCCTCTCTTCTGGAACAGACTCCCGTCTCACTGAGATACTTATTTATTCGCATCTTTTTTCCAACCTTCAATATACCTGTGATACCGAAAGAACTGCCTGCATAACCTTCCTTTCGGATACAGGACAATATAAAACAAAAGTGGGCATGCCCACTTTTGTTCTGACCTCATTGCCACATGTCAATTCTAATTTGTCTTTAATGCAGATGTCTTGATATAGCCGATCTTTTCGCCCCAGCTTACCTTTGTCCAGCCTTCCGCATAGCTGAGTATTACAGTCACAGTATCTCCAGGCTGTGCTGTTCCCATAAGCTCACCGCTCTCAGACATAGTTGCACGTACATTAAACGCTTCATTCAGTACGATCTTCTGTCCCTCCGGGAAATAAGTAGAGCCCGGCTCAGAGGATGTCTCTTCCCCTTCTGAGCTTTCTTCTGCCGGTTTCTCGGTAGAAATATAATCATTCTTTACATATCCTGACACACCGTCAATGACAACCTTGCTCCATCCGTTATCTGTCACAGCAAGTCTGGACATCTCTGTTCCATATACCACACTGGACACCTTCTCGGCATTCTCATCCGCAGCGCTTCGCACATTGATGTTATCGGTTGCATATATGGTATCGGACTGAACCGTCTCTGTCACAGACTGCTCTTGCTCCGGCTGCTCCTCTTGCGGCTGTTCTTCAGTCTCCTCCGGCTCCTGCTCTTCCTGCACACCGATAGTATTCAGCCACTCTGCCATGGCATTCGGAATCGTCACTTCCACCATTGTCTTGAGATTCTCATCGGAGGCAACTGCCTTTTCATAGGCGGTCTGCGTCTCCTGCTGCAGCGCTGTCACATCATCACTCTGCTCAAACTCTTCAATAAAGTCGGATACCGTTTCATCCTGGGCATTTTCCTGATTCAGCATATTAAACTGACTATAACTATTATCAATATAGAGACTTCCATCCCCGTCTGTCTTTACATAGAATGTCTCAAGTCCCGGTGCCAACGTGTCAACATCCACAAATTTTGCCTCCATATATGCGGAAACTACATAGCTTCCGTCTTCCGGTCCGGTCTTTGTATGACACTTAATATTCTCGTAGCTCTCCACATACTGGCTGTACACCTGAATATAGCTTGCTTCCGTCTCAGAAATCGGGCGGGCATATACATCCAGCTTTGCCGGATCACCCATAGCATAAAAATCAAAATACTTCTGAATCAATGCATTCACTTCCGGATACTCATCCACTGCAAAAGCTTCTCCATCGGAGCTTGCATTCGACTGGCTCTCTTTGCCAATGAATCCCCTGATCTTTGACTCAAGATCAGCCCCCCAGCTTGTATTCCGTCCATAAAAGAACCAGAATGCAGCCAATGCGGCAATGATAATAACAATAATCAATACTGCAACCGGACCTCTTCTGCGTTTCCGGCTTTTATGATCTCTTGTGTCGAAATCATCATCCGCATCATAAAAATCGCTGAGCGCCCCGCCTTCCGAGCGGCTTGCCTTTACGGTTTCTTCTGTTACAAATTCCAAATCATCTTCCGGGTCATCCAGATAGTCCTCTTCATCTTCTTCCGGAATTTCCACCTTATCCTCCCCCGGCTTCTTCGTCGCTTCCTCTAAACTATTTAAAGCTTCTTCCAAATTTTCCACGCTATCTTCCAGGGAATATTCTAATTCATCATCGAACTCCTCCGATGCCTTATCCGTCATACCGATCATATCTTCATCGAGAAAATCCAATTCTTTATCGTCTTTTCCTGCCATACGTTATCCCTTCTTTCAAATATGGTGTTTTTCTATCTGTTTCTACTTTTTCCACCAGGAAATATGAGTAATGATACCACAGTCTGACCTTTTTTTCAACCTTTTCAAACTGAATCCAGCGGTAAAGAATAAAATAAGAAAACCAACCGCATTTGATCCTGATTCTGCTCTTCTGCGTTTAAACCACAATGGCGGCAAATTTCAGATGAGTTATCCACATCCCATAAGCATGGTTTTCCGTTCCCGCTTTTTTTTGTGGATATTCTATTGCTTTTCCCAGCTTTAAAGAATAAAAACTTTTCGCAATAAAATCTTGTTATTTTATTGCGAAAAGTTTTTATTCTTTAAAGCTGTATTTTCTCTAATGAACAGTAATTACTTATCATTGATAATTCGCATTTGCTTCCTTGCCTGCTCTCTCTTAGCCTCAGATATCCTTCTCGGCTTACGGTATTTAACGCGAGATTCAGGCAGTCAACTAACTCCTGATTAAAATCAGGAGTTAGTTGACACTTTTGTATTAAATGATTTCTGATGTGAATGAAATATCCTGCGCCATATCAGATAATTCCTGTCCTGTTTTTTTTGGAGCGTAATTTTGTATAAGAACATATAATATTTTTTCATCCCAATAGACGGATTTTATTTTTCTGCCTGTCCGGCAATTAACAATCAAGGTTATTCAACCTTATTATTCCAAAAATTCCAGGCTCTGCCTGTTTTTATATATAAAAAATATATCCGGGGCGTCAGTTACAAAAAAATTGACGCTTCCGGAGGCAAAAAAATCAATGTTGGCACAAATATGCCATGTCGCCTTAAAAGAAAGGAGGGCGCATTTTCCCCACACTATAGGGGTATCCTGCGCAATATTAAAGATGGAAGAGAGAAAATTTAAAGATGCAGAAAATTTAATTGATCTGGCTGACTGGGCTGCAGAAAATGGGGCAGAGCTCCCGGGCAATATCATGCTCTGGGACGGTCCTGAATGTTTAGGGAAACATCAGAAAGGGAAGAGGAAAAACTATATTTTAAAGGCTATATTATATACAGCCATAGTTGTATTTATCGCTTCCTGTTTAGTTATTTTCTTTTTACCGTGGGTCGGATTTATCGGTGGTGTCTCTTCAATGACATGGATCGGTTTATTTGGACTTGCAAATGGATGGTTTGTTTAAAAAACCCCTGTGTGTAAATTCACACAGGGATTTTTTTGTTGTGCGCCTTGCGGCGCACGTCGCTAAAGGGTGAAAGTCCCTAGTTCG
>CAYRZL010000033.1:0-25398 GCA_964428795.1 uncultured Lachnospiraceae bacterium
CCGTCCATAATGCAGTATGCGTAATGTCCCGGCTGCAGATCAATGGCATTACCTGCTGCCACATTTACCACAGTTAATTCCGGGTAGTTATTGGACTTCGATTTGCATTGCAACCTTATCCTTAACTGTAGCCTGATGTGATTTCTGTCCGTCAGACCGGAGATTTGCGTACACCTTCCTTCAGATTCCACCTCACGATGGACACCTTTGGTGTTCGGCTATATCCTTCCCACTACCAGGGCGGATTTGGGACTTTCACCCTTGGGAAACGTGCGCCGCTGGGCGCACAATTGAAAAAGGAAGATGCCCGGGTCATTTTATGACCAAAAGCATCTTCCTTTTTACATTCAATATAGATTTTCTCGTTTATGCGGTCTTATTTTTGCGGAAAGCAATGGCGAAAATGACCGCCAGCAGCACTACCGCAAAGATCATCCATCCGGTAAGCAGCTTCGCTCCCATCTTCACAAAGGTGTCATAATATCCTTTCAGATAAACCACCACGATAATAATCGGAAGGATCACACTCATATAAAACTGCATCAGGCATCCTGACGACAGCTTCATACCTTTTCCAATATTGGCCTCCGCCACAAAATTCTCCCAGCCCCAGCCATTCTTTCTCACACAGAACAATACAAAAATCATACTGCCGAGAGGAAGCAGGTTGTAAGACACCAGAAAATCCTCCAGATCCATCACGGAGCTTCCTGCTCCGATGGGCTGAAACCCGGATAGCAGGTTAAATCCGAGAACCGCAGGCAGAGAAAGTGCGATCACAAGGACAATATTAAATGCAACAGCTTTCTTTCTCTCCCATCCTCCCATATCCATAAAGAAGGATACGATATTTTCAAACACCGCAATGATCGTGGACAGCGCTGCAAAGGACATGAAAACAAAGAAACAGGTTCCCCATATTCTTCCTCCGCTCATATGATTAAATACATTCGGCAACGTAATAAACAGCAATGACGGACCGGAATCCGGCTGTACCTGATAGGCAAAGCATGCAGGAATAATGATAAATCCGGCCATCAAAGCCACAAAGGTGTCCAAAGCAATAATATTCTTCGCTTCTCCCGGGATGGAACGTTCCTTTTTTAAATAGCTTCCGAAAATCTCCATGGAGCCAATACCCACACTGAGCGTAAAAAACGCATGGGTCATAGCATCAAAAATGACTGCTCCAAGCCCCCTCGTGCGAATGGCATCCAGATTCGGAACCAGATAAAACTTTACACCCTCTGCCGCATTTGGAAGCACCAGAGAATGAACAGCCAGCACTACGATCAAAACAATCAACACTGACATCATAACTTTCGTGATTTTTTCCACACCATTTTGAAGCCCAAGTGCACAAATACCAAAAGAAACCAATACCGCCACGATCATCCATCCGGTCATTGTCCCCGGGCTGGAAAGCATGTCCGTGAATGCCATACCGATCTGCTCCGACTCCATGCCTGAGAGTTTTCCGGCAGCAGTACGATATGCATAGAATAACATCCATCCGCCTACCATCGTATAAAACATCATAAGCAAATAGTTTCCAAAAATGGAAAACCATTTAAAATGATGCCATGAAGCGCCCTTTGGTTCCAACACTTCATATGCCCTGGCGGCGCCTTTCTGACTTCCCCTTCCAATGGCAAACTCACTGGTCAGAATCGGAAATCCCAGCAGTACCAGAAATGCCAGATAGATCAAAATAAATGCGGCGCCACCGTTCTGCCCGCATATGTATGGAAACTTCCACACGTTTCCAAGTCCTACCGCACACCCGGCGGATACTAAAATAAAGCCTAACCTTGAACCAAACTTCTCCCTTTCTCCCATAATTCCTCCAAAATTTACTGATTGTACCTGCACTACTCATTATATTATAAACCCGAAAAATATTATATCACATTCACTAAATTCTGAAAATAACTTACGTTGATTTTCAGAAAAGAACCTTTTATAATATATATAATTTCTACAACCGGAAAGAGGAAAACCTATGAATACCGAAATCAAAGACATGATACTTCAGACATCACTATTCGAAAATATAAATGCTTCCGAATTGGACCGGATCATTCGCTGCTCTCATGCCCGCCTGCGCACCTATCATACCGGCGAACTGATTTTTCAGCAGGACGAAGCCCCCATGAACCTGTTCCTGCTTCTGAAAGGTGAAATTCAGATCTCCACTTTATTTGAATCAGGAAAAAAGACAACATTTTTCCATATAAAGGGCGGTGATATCTTCGGGGAAAGCAATCTTCGCCAGATAACACCAAACTATCTTTATGATGCCGAAGCCTGCACAGACTGTATCACGATGGAAATTCCATGGAACTTTTTCCATGGCTTCTGCCATTCTGCATGTGAACATCACAGACAGATCATATGCAATATGCTGAAGGTCCTCTCCGAAAAAGAAGGACAGATTTTCAAAAAACTGCAGATTTACAGTTTAAACTCTCTCCGCGAAAAAATTTCCCTCTGGCTGACTCAATATGCAGACGATGATAATGTTGTTCAAACAACCGGAGGCAGAGACCAGCTTGCAGAATATCTCGGTGTCACAAGACCTTCCCTTTCCCGTGAACTGATGCGTATGCAGGCGGACGGTCTTATCAAAGTAGAGAGAAATAAAATCAGCATAATAGACAAATCTCTCTTAAAAAATTTGTGCAAATAAAAAGTAAGTTTCGTAACATATGTTACGAAACTTTTTTCATTTTCTTGTATAATATGAACTATAAAATTGATTTAGCGTCAAAATATTTGTTAAATCAATACAGGAAGGAGGTAAACTGATGCTTTATAAAACATCAGAGCAGCACGAGCAGCTTCGTGCTAGTATCAGAGAATGGGCGGAGCGTGAAATAAAACCGATTGCCTTTATGCTGGACCAGAATAACCAGTTTCCGAAAACACAGATCGAAGAATTTGGAAGAATGGGCTATCTCGGACTCCCTTACCCGAAGGAATACGGTGGGGCAGGCGCAGATATTTTAAGCTATGCCATCGCAGTAGAAGAATTATCCCGCGTGGATGGCGGTACCGGCGTTATTTTGTCCGCACATGTATCTCTGGGAGCTTACCCGATTTTTGCCTTTGGTACGGAAGAGCAGAAACAGAAATATCTGGTTCCTCTTGCAAAGGGTGAAAAAATCGGCGCATTTGGTCTTACCGAGCCGAATGCCGGATCTGATGCCGGCGGAACGGAAACCACCGCAGAACTGAACGGGGATCACTACATACTGAACGGTGAAAAAATCTTTATTACCAATGGCGGTGAGGCAGATACCTATGTTGTTTTCGCAGTTACAACACCCGGTATCGGCACACGGGGCATCAGTGCCTTCATTGTAGAAAAAGGCTGGGAAGGATTTACCTTTGGCGATCACTACGATAAGATGGGTATCCGCTCCTCTGCAACCGCACAGCTTTTGTTTAACAATGTAAAGGTTCCCAAAGAAAACCTGCTTGGCAAAGAAGGACAGGGCTTTAAGATTGCCATGAACACCTTGGATGGCGGACGAATCGGTATCGCCGCACAGGCTCTTGGTATCGCTCAGGGCGCTTACGAGGCTGCAGTGGAATACGCAAAAGAGAGAGAACAGTTCGGCGCACCGATTGCACAGCTTCAGGCGATCCAGTTTAAGATTGCAGAGATGGCTACCAAGATCCGGGCAGCAAGATTTTTAGTTTACAGCGCTGCCGAGTTGAAAGAACACCATGAACCATACGGAATGGAAGCCGCCATGGCAAAGAAATATGCTTCCGATATCTGTCTGGAAGTTGTAAATGAGGCTTTACAGGTATTCGGCGGCAGCGGCTACCTGAAAGGAATGGAAGTAGAGAGATTTTACAGAGATGCCAAAATCTGTACCATTTACGAGGGCACAAATGAGATTCAGAATGTTGTTATCGCAGCGAATATTTTAGGCAAAGCAGCAAAAGCTCCTGCTGTTCCCGCCGCAAAAGGGAAAGCAAAGGAACCTGTAACGGGTGCACGAAAGAGAATCATATTCAACGAAGGTTCCGTGGAGGATAAGGCAAATGCTCTGGCAGAAGCATTGAAAGCAGACGGACATGACTTTTCCGTAGGAATTGATATTGACACTCCGATCCTGCAGGCGGAACGGGTTGTCAGCGCAGGCAAAGGTATCGGCAGCAAGAAAAACATGAAGCTGATCACCGATCTGGCAAAAGCAGCCGGCGCAGCAGTAGGATCTTCCAGACCGGTTGCAGAACAGCTTCAGTATGTGCCGATCAACCGCTATGTAGGTATGAGCGGACAGAAATTCAGCGGTAATCTTTACATTGCATGCGGTATTTCCGGCGCTGTTCAGCACTTAAAGGGAATCAAAGATGCTACGACGATCGTGGCGATCAACACAAATGCCAACGCACCTATTTTCAAAAATGCCGATTACGGTATCGTAGGAGATGTGAATGAGATCCTTCCGGCTTTGACCAAAGCTCTTGACTGCGGCGAAAAACAGCCGGCACCGCCAATGGTGAAAATGAAACGCGCGGTGATCGAGACACCAAAACCGGCGCCGGTAGGCAGATATGTATGTCCGGGCTGCGGCTACGAATATATTCCGGAAGACGGAGACGAGGAAGGCGAGGTAAGACCGGGCACAAGCTATAAGGATTTACCGGAAGACTGGACATGTCCGGAATGCGGCGAAGGCAAAGAGACCTTTATCGCAGCCGATTGAAATAGGAGGTAGACTATGTTAGGCGTAAGAAAAGTTACAGATGATTTATACTGGGTAGGCGTAAATGACAAGCGTCTCCATCTCTTCGAGAATATTCATCCGATTCCGGAAGGCGTATCTTACAACTCCTATCTGTTGATGGATGAAAAAAAGGTACTCTTTGATACGGTAGACTGGTCAGGCTGCCGGGAATTTTTAAAGAAGGTTGCCGCTGTTTTGGATGGCAATGATCTGGATTATCTTGTGATCAACCACATGGAGCCGGATCATGCGGCTTCCATCGAGGAAGTTCTGATCCGTTACCCGAATTGTCAGGTGATCAGCAATGAAAAAGCATTTATGTTTATGCATCAGTTCGGATTTGACATCGGTGACCGCAAGATCGAGGTAAAGGAAGGCGACACCTATAATTTCGGAAGCCATACCGTTACGTTTGTCAGTGCTCCGATGGTACACTGGCCGGAAGCCATGGTTACCTTTGATACGACCAACGGTGTGCTGTTCTCCGCAGATGCCTTCGGCTCCTTTGGTTCTCTGGATGGAAAGCTCTTTGCTGATGAAGTGAACTTTGACAGAGACTGGATCGACCATGCAAGAAGATATTTCTGCAATATCGTAGGAAAATACGGTCCCTTTGTTCAGTCCATCCTGAAAAAGGCAAGCACCGTTCCGATCAAAATATTCTGTCCTCTTCACGGTCCGGTATGGCGTGAGGATTTAGGCTATTTTATCAATAAACATGATCTTTGGAGCCGCTACGAGCCGGAAGAAAAAGGTGTGCTGATCGTGTATGCATCCATGTACGGAAACACGGAAGCTGCTGCTCAGGCACTTGCCTCTGCACTCTGTGACAAGGGCGTAACAAATGTTGCTGTATATGATGCTTCCAATACGCATGTTTCTTACCTGGTTGGAGAAGCCTTCAAATACAGTCATATTGTTTTGGCTTCTGTTACCTACAATCTGGGCATTTATCCTGAAATGTATGACTTCCTGCATCATCTTCAGGCATTGAATTTCCAGAAACGCACCTTCGGCATTATCGAAAACGGAAGCTGGGCGATCAAATCCGGTACATTGATGAAAAAGTTTATCGACGATAATCTGAAACAATGCCTGGTACTCGGTTCCCAGGTGAGCGTAAACTCATCCGCAGATGAAGGAAATGAGGTAGAGCTGGATGCTCTGGCAGATGCTCTTATCGCATCAATCAACGCATAATTGATACGAAATTCATAAAATTTAGTAGAAGCAGGGGAGGTCGCGGCTCATATGAGCCACGACCTCCCCTGTTTGGAACTATCTGTTTCCCGACAGCCACTTTTTTGACTCATTATCTGAAAACATTCCTGTTTTACAGTACCAATGAAGGTGCAGTATATACCCGGGCAGCCAATTCACTGTCCAGATCATACAGAGCTTTCATATCTGACCCAAAGCGCTCGAAACGTTTCAGATTCGTATCTGCATTTTCCTCTTCCTCACCCTGTTCTTTTACAAACCAGTCAAGGAACTGCATCGTTCTGAAATCGTTCACTTTCATTGCTGTCGCATAAATGTTGTTGATAAGAGATGTCACATACTGCTCATGCTCCAAACCATATCTCAATGGGTCTGCCAGATCTTTGAACTCTTTATCCGGTTTTGCAATGGCATCCAAAGTTACTTTCTCACCGTTATTCTGCATATACTGAAGGAACAGTACCGCATGGTCACGCTCCTCCTGTGCCTGAATAAAATACCAGTTTGCATATCCGTCCAAACCTTCATCTTTGTAGTAATTTGAAAAATCAAGATACAGGTAGGCGGAATAAAACTCCTTGTTGATCTGGTCATTCAACAATTCTGCTACTTTTTTATCTAACATTGTTGTTCTCCTTTGTGTTACGCTTCTGTTTTCCAGAGTCCGTGCAGATTGCAGTATGCATATGCTGCCTCAAGCACATCACCGTCGGTCAATGCAAATTTTGCTTCCGGATTCTGACCCGGTGTCAGGATCTTTCTCTGATTTCCTTCTTTTGTCTGGATACTGATCCATTCTATGTAATGCTCCTCTGCCATGGGATGCTCTACAGAACCTACCCGGACTGTAACTGTATTTCCTTCCTGCGTGATCACCGGAAGATGTTTTTCTACCGCCGCATCGGTTGTACCCGGAATGATCTCTGTCATTTTCTGTCCGCAGCACATGACCGGAACTCCTGCATTTTTCACAAACGCCACAATGTTTCCACAATGCTCACATACATAAAATTTCTGTTCCATAATATTTCCTCCTTTTTTTCTTCTAAACTATTTTTAAGAAACAAACAGACATGCACTCCGTACATATCTGTTGTTTCCTAAGTTGCCAGGCATACCGCTTTTACAGCGGCTCAAAATCCTCCGCACCGTGCTTGCAAAGCGGGCAGATATAATCCGCCGGAAGCTCGTCTCCCTCATAAACGTAGCCGCAGATCTTGCATACAAAGCCTTTCTTTTCCTCATCAACCGGAGCCGGCTTCGGTTTGATATGCTCAAAATAGTATGCGTAAGTTACGGATTTTGTCTCGGAAAGCACCTGCGCTTGAGATATATCAGCAACAAACAGGGTATGTGTACCATAGTCGTATGACTCGATCACTTTTCCGGAAAGGAATGCGTTTGTATAGTTCGGAAGATACAAAACGCCATTCTCACTGCGCGCTTCCACTTCACAATCTGCAAATTTGTCCACATCTCTTCCGCTCTGGAATCCAAAATGCTGGAATACCTTGAACGGAACATCCTCTGTCAGCACAGATACGTTAAACACACCGGTTTTCATGATCATATCATGGGTCAGGTTCTGTTTATTTACTGCCACATTGATGCGTTTCGGGATATCGGTGAGCTGCGCTACCGTATTGATAATACAACCGTTGTCCTTGTCTCCCTCGCGGGCGGTCAGTACAAACAGACCATAGCTCAGTTTAAAGAATGCATTGTTGTCAACTCCCGCCGGAGCAATCTCCTCTGCAGCAAAACGCTTCGGCATTGTCTCTATGATCGCATCAGCCAGCGCATCAATATCATCAAGCTGCGTACTGTTCAAGGCAGATTTGATGGAAACCTTCTGCTCCAGAACCGTCATACCTTTCAGACTTTCGATGATCTCCTTCATCAGCTTTCCGCTTGTTGCAGCCCAGGAACCGTTCTCGATAAATGCCACCGTCCGATTCTGCAGATTGTGGGAAGCCAGATCACGAAGCAGCTCGTCCATCGAAATGAAAATACCTGCATTATAAGTGGTAGATGCAAATACCAGATGGCTGTACTCAAATGATGCTGCCACGATCTCGGAAGAAGCGGTCACAGACACGTCAAACATGATCGTCTTTACACCGCGCTCCCGAAGTCTGCATGCCAGAATATTTGCCGCATTCTCCGTATTTCCGTATACGGATGCATATGCGATCATAACACCTGTCACTTCCGGCTCATAACGACTCCACTGCTGATATTTTACAAGATAATCACCGATATTTTTTCTCCATACAAAGCCATGGAGCGGGCAGATCATATCAATCTCAACAGCCGCTGCTTTTTTCAACAGTGCCTGTACCTGATTTCCATATTTACCAACAATATTTGTGTAGTATCTGCGTGCTTCCTTCAGATAATCTCCAAAGAAATCCACTTCATCTGCAAACAGGGAACCATTCAATGCACCGAAGGTTCCGAATGCATCGGCGGAAAACAGGATGCGGCTGGTCAGATCATAGGTTACCATAACCTCCGGCCAGTGCACCATGGGCGCCATCAGGAAGGTAAGCTCATGCTTTCCTGTGTTTAAAATATCCCCTTCTGCCACAATATGCGTCTTTATCTGGAAATCAGCTCCAAAGAACTGATAGATCATTGCCTCTGTTTTTTTATTGCAGACAACCGTTGCTTCCGGATACTGCATAAGCAGTACGCGTAAGGTTGCGGAATGATCCGGCTCCATATGCTGTACTACGATGTAATCCAAAGCTCTGTCATTCAAAGCATGTTTCACATTCTCAAGAAATACAGTCTCCACCGCTGCATCCACAGTATCAAAAAGAACTGTTTTTTCATCTGACAGCAAATAGGAATTGTAAGATACCCCATCCGGAACGGAATATACGCCCTCGAACATAGCGAGTCTGCGGTCATCCGCACCTACCCAGATCAGGTCATTTGTAACGGAACGTGTACAATACATAATTTTTCCTCACTTCTTTCTATATTTATTTGCCCAGTTCTGCCCTTTCGCAGTTCTGAACTATTATTGCTATATATTCTAATACGGAACAGGTAAAAAATCCAGTAAAAAATACCTTTTTCAGAAAATATATTGCAGCCCATAGCACCTGTCATTCACTTCACCAGACAAGTAATCATATCCCTCTTCACTGACGATCTCAAATCCGCATTTTTTGTGAGTCGCAAGTGATGCCTCATTCTTTTTGCTCACGCAGTCGCACAATCGAAACGATCCTTTTTCTTTTAATGTATCTATAAGCTCCTGCATAAATTCAACTGCATATCCCTTTTTCCGACGGCCCGGATGCGTCTCTAATGCTTCAATATAATAAATGTCATCCCTGACATGAGACAGACGCAGAGCACTGACCCATACGCCCTTCTGTTCCAACACATAGTACCAGCGATCTGGGGCAGAGAAAAAATCCTGTTCCAGATAGTCCAGAAATTTCTGCTCTACCTTCGGAAGTGCTGCCGCTTCCTCTTCATCCGGGAAAAAATATGAACAGTTCTCCCTGTTTCCCTCCTGATATAGATCCATCAACTGCCGCTGATCTATATCCTCAAAACAACTGATTTTAATAAGCATATATTCCTCACCTATCACTCTCTCATGGGCGCAAGCTCGATCACTGCGCCGCCCTTCAAACGGGATTCTTCCGCTGCCAGAGCGCAGTAATGACTTTCCACAGAAGCTTCCAGCGTGGTCATCCGGTGATCCGGCTGTGTTCCTTCTATAATCATATCCAGAAATTCTTCTACCATACGGTTATCTCCGCCGCCATGTCCTGAAAAATCTGCGGCAAGCCTGCTCACATCAATAACTTCTGTTTCTTTCCCAAATTCAGTGATTTTAATTGTATTTTCTGTCATATCGGCAATCACTTCACCTTTTGTTCCCATAAACTTTGCGTAGCGGCTTCCCGTTGCTGTGAATGCGCACATTGTATGGCTGATGGTGGAGCCATCCGTCATATTCAGGTTTACCACCTGATGATCCACCACATTATTGTCGCAATAATATACACAACGTCCATAAGGACCTGTCTTGATCGCTTCCATCACACTCTCCTCAGACGGGTGCAGCGTCAGCACATCCAGAGGCCACTCTTTATATCCGGTTCTGGCGCCGATTCTCTTATGATCCATATAGATCTTTTCCGCATCAAAGGGACATTCCGCCCTGGCTTTACAGCCATCCATACAGCGTTTTGCCGCTCCCCGGGGTGCATGCGCCTCATCAAATAAATAGGTGCTTCCAAAGGAAGAGACAGATTTGCAGGTCTTTCCGGTAAGCCATAACAGCAGATCCATATCATGACAGCACTTCTGCAGGATCATCGGGCTGGTCATATTGGAATTTCTCCAGTTTCCCCGGACAAAGCTGTGGGCCTGATGCCACCATCCCACATTTTCGATGGACATAACAGACACAATATCCCCAACCGCGCCGGACTCGATCACTTCTTTCAATTTTGAGTAGATCGGCGTGTAGCGGAGCACATGACAGATCACTACCCTGCGGTCACATTCTTTCGCCACTTTGACCAATTCCAGGCATTCATCCAGATCCGGCGAGATCGGTTTTTCCAACAATAAATGATATCCCCTGCGCAATGCAGGAATCGCATGACCCACATGCTGCCTGTCCTGTGTTGTAATGAACATCACATCTGCCAGTCTTTCCTGAGCGATCAGCTCCTCTGCGCTGGAGAAACAGGCTTCCTTTGGTACATTATACTCCTTTGCCACTTCTTCTACTTTAGCCGGATCAATATCTGCAATGGCTGTTATTTCCATTTTATCCGGAAACAATTTTGCCGCATGTGCATAGGTATCCTTTCCCCTGCTGCCGAGACCGGCCAATGCTACTCTTATTATCCTGCTCATGGTAACTCTCCTCATATTTTTTCAAAATATTGTAAAAATGAAAAATCAAAAACAGTTTACTCACACAACTATTGTGAATAAACTGTTTTGAAATTACAGGTGTATTTCTTACATCAGATTCTCACGCATGTAACGATATTCTGCTACAGAACGATCAAATCCCTGAATATGATAGTACAGCCAGTCTACTACTTTTCTCTCAATCGTCCTGGAAAAGTCTGCCTTATTGCCGGATTTCAGCAGTTCCCGCATCATACCGACAGTCTGGCGCAATTCCTCATGCTTCTCTTTATGCTCTTTGATGCCCGGATATCCGATTTCTTCCTGAAATTTCTCCTCTGCCGAAAAATGGAAGTTTACATAATCTTCCAAGTAGCTCAGGGTTTTCTCTGCCTCTTCTTTTCCTGCATCTCTCTCAATGGCAGACAGTAAATCATTGATCTTATCAATCAGCTCTTTGTGCTGTCCGTCAATCATCTCATTTCCTGTGATCAGATTGTCTGTAAATTCCGCTCTCATCTCTTTGTCCTCCCATGTTTGCAAAAATCTCTCGCCCCTAGGCGGAGTACCAAAGACTCTTAATGTTTATATTTTATCAATCTCAAATATGAAAGTCAATAAAAACTATCATTACTATTGCCTATGAATCTTTTTTGCACACACTGTCCCGAATACACAGGGTTGCAGGAACGGTCACCCGAATACAGATGTCTCTATCTCCCGAATCGCCTTCTCAATGGAAAGGCGGATGGACAGATAGTAGGGATCTTCCAGCTCCTCTTTCGGGGAATAGGAATAAAATACACCGATCTTTAGTTTTTTTCTGCGTTTTTTCTGCGCCCGGGGCGTATACTCCATCTCCTCTGCAATCTCAAATATCCGCTTTTTTGTCTCCTCCTGGGCATTCAGGGTCTCATCATGGCTAAGTACCCGGGATACCGTCGCAATGGAAACCCCCGCTTTTGCCGCTATATCTTTAATGGTTGCCATCTGCCTGTACCGCTCCTTTCGTTCCTTTCAACCGTACCTCCGACACCAGCACTGCCGCAAAAATAAGCACTGAACCCATCAGCATTCGCACAGTAACATTCTCGTGGAGCAACAGCACGGAAAAAAATGTTCCAAACACAGCCTCCATTGACAGGATGATGGCCGATTTCGTCTCGTCCACATATTTCTGAGAAACTGTCTGCAGCAGGTAGGTCATCGTGGTGCTCACTACTCCCAGATGACCGTAACCGCCAAAAGTCCAAAGATTCCCATATATTTCTTCATATCCAGAATCCTCCGTTTTTCTATTGTTTCCTCCGTGGAACATGACTTTTCCATGGTACTATATCAGCGTTGTATTTTCCACTGTTTTAAACGTAAGGTTCATGGAATAATCATTGATTCCCGTCTTATTTGCATAAGTCTGTTCCTCCCCGCAGGAATTGCTTCCCACACCGGAATGCTTCGCATCAATATGAACGATAGTCTCATCACAGCGCAAAATCTCACCCACATGCTTTGCCTGCTCCAATGCTTTTATCGTATAATCGTGCACGATCTCATATTGCAGTGTAATATCACCGAGATCCTTGAAATAACGCAGATTTTTTATCCGGATCAGCCCTTTTTCCAAATCCACAGCCGACGCCTTAACCGGAGCGATCACCTGTTTATAATGAAGCAATCCGGTGGAAGGTTTTCGATCCGGACGAAGCAGACCGTCCATACAAAAATTGGAATTATTCGGCATATCCCCAAAATCTCCGCCATACCAGTAGGTGATCATTCCATTTTCGTCTTTTTTCTCTATTCCGTGATCATACCACTCCCAGACAAATCCGCCCTGCAGCCGCATTGAAATTTGCTCCGACTGAAGATTCATTTCCAAGAGACCACATAAGGATGTATGGATGGTTCCGATGCTCCTGCACCATGCGTACCACCCTGTCACAATACGCGCCCTGCCAGCCAGGCTCATTGTGCATCACGCAGCGTCCACACCACGGTATCCGGAATAGATGCAGTCCAGTTCCTGCTTTTCTCATAAAGATTTGGATCACCCTTTATGATCCAGTTTACCAAATAAAGCGCAACATAGTTCATCATAATTCCGGTAATGACCGGATTTGCATTGCAATATGCTTTTAAAAGTGCCGATACCAATGCCCATACTGCACCCAGAGCTACTGCAACAATAACTGCAATTACCCATGATATTCTGCCAACATGCGGTTCAATATATATTACTGTTATGATTGCAAAAACTGAACCCATGGTATAAGAACCCGGCACGCCCATGTTGAAAATACCTGTTTTAAATGCAAATGCTATAGCTAATCCGGTAAAAATAATAGGGACCGCATAATAAATTGTACTTCCCAATCCCGCCAGTAACCCGGTCCCTTTAAAACCGCCGGTAATCAATGATATATTGTCTTTTTAAAATTCCTTTGCGAGCCATCTCTTCTGTATAATGAGTCTCCAATATGGCATTTTGCGCTACCGTATAATCCAGAATCAGACCATGTCTGTGTCTGTCCTCCGGAATATGAGACATTCCCTGTTGATTTCGATAACGCACATTCTTATCTGCACATTCCTCACCATTTAGCATCACCGACCCACTGTCAATCTTAATCAGACCGGAAATTGCATAAATCAATTCCGTCTGACCATTTCCATCAATTCCTGCAATACAACAAATTTCACCTTTTCGGACATCAAAGGATACATCATTCACCACATTCTTGCCCACAGCCGGATCCTTAACAATAAGATTTCTTACAGAAAGAATATTTTCTCCTACTTTCTGAACGTTTTTTTTCGGTTTCAAATCTACTTCCCGACCAACCATTCTCCGACTAAGTTCACTTACATTTGTATCCTTAATTACATAGGTTCCGACATATTTACCTTTTCTTAAAATGGTACATCTGTCAGCAACCTCCATAATCTCATCTAATTTATGAGAAATGAAGATAACGGACTTTCCCTCTTTAACAAGCATCCGTATCGTCTCCAACAATTCTTCTGTTTCCTGCGGAAGCAATACTGCTGTTGGCTCATCAAATATCAAAATGTCATTATCCCGAAACAACATTTTTAGTATTTCTACCTTCTGCTGCATACCTACGGTCATATCAGATATCTTCATATCTAAATCAATATTAAACTTATACTGTTTTGACAGCTTTTTAACTTTTTCACGAACGGATTCGGTATTCAGAAAACCAAGCTTTGTCGGTTCAATCCCCAAAACAATATTTTGTAAAGCAGAAAATGTTTTTACTAATTTAAAATGCTGGTACACCATACCGATACGGTAAGCGGTTGCCTGATTTGAATTTTTAATCTTCACCGGTTGACCATTGATATAAATTTGTCCTTCATCCGGCTCATACAATCCAAACAGAATACTCATAAGCGTCGATTTTCCGGCTCCATTTTCACCGCACAGAGCATGTACTTCCTGTTTTTTCAAAGCAAAATTCATATCTTTGTTGGCAGTAATACCGGGCAGCATACACAAAACCCAAATCAACATTACTCAATAGCGTTGAACTCAATATACTTAGTTTCTATTCCATCGTAGCATTCCTGCATGGAGCTGACGTCCTCAAACTTGATCAGGCTGCTTCTCATACCGTTTTCATCTGCCTTGAAAGCTGCTAATATTTCATTGTATTCATCTTCTGTAAATGTAGTTAAATGATTCTCTTCAAATGCAAGACCTACGGAATCATCATCCACGTTCTTATATTCAACAACGCCGCCCTTAAAGTTACCGTCTTTCCAACCTGTCAGAGCATCTACAATTGCCACATCAACATTTTTAACGGAGGAAACGATTACGGAATCAGACTCAACATTCTGATTAACATCCATACCAATTGCTGCTTTTCCAGCTGCTTCAGCCGCTGCAAATACGGAAGGATTACCATTTAAAACACACGCATAAATGCATTCTATACCACTCCCATACCAGGAAGCTGCCAATGCCTGTGTATCCGAAGAAGCATCACCGGAACCGGTGTAATACTGAGTAATAGTAATGCCCTCTATACCTTTCTCACCTGCAACCCAGTTTGGGACTTTCACCCTTTGGAAACGTGCGCCGCTGGGCGCACAATTGAAAAGCGGCATAACAAATTGCTATGCCGCCCCCATATTTTCCAAGGATTTTTACTGCCGCTTTAATAAAATCTATAGGATACCTCTTTATAAGAGCCTTCCTCATTTTGGTGCCCCACAATCCGCACCCCTACAATTTCCTCCGGATCAAACTCTACCGTCTCTTCCGTCAGACCATACACACGATCGATTATATTGTAAATTCCGCTTGAATATACGATATAATTATTTTCCTCATCCACATCCGGCGCATTTTCATTGCGAATTCCCCAACAGCCCGTGCTGGTACCCACCTGAATTTCCGTACCGTCTGACCGTTTTAAGAAAATCTTATCTACATAATCATCCAGCGCCGCATCTATATTTTCCGTCTCACAATGTCCGTAAATACTGAAAGAAAGCTTTGAAAACCGGATCTTCAGCGGTTCATAATTACCGCTAAAGGTACCGTCGTCTACCGCCTCCAGACCATATTCATAAACCGGAACGTTGGTTGACGTATCCAGACTGGTCGTATGCTTTCCATCCGTGAGATAATACGTTAAAATCTGATCCGTCGTAACGGTCTCTATCGGCTCACTGACCTCACTTGAAATAAAAAATACCTTCTCATCTTCCGACTCGTACTCATCCAACTCAACATTTCCATACCCGCCATTTACACCGTTTATGACCGTATTCCCATGAAAATCCGGGGAAAGAAACGTGGTATATTCTTCCAGCTGCAAGCCCTTCACCTTATTTGATCCCAAATCAGAAATCCATGCTTTTCCCTGCTCATCTAAAGCCTCATATTTCACGGTTGCAATGACATGCAGCTCATCCGCTAATAATTCCTGCACCTGAAACCTCACATGCTCATCACTGGCCGAAAAAACATTTTCTTCCACATATTCTGATACATTTTCATCATTGACTAACAATTTTTGTACCAGCTCGATCGGTCCACTTCCGGTCTGTGCATAGCAGACTCCGCTTCCGATTCCTCCCGCTGCTGCAACACATACGATTGCCGCTGCGGCTGCTTTCCACTGTTTTCTGCGTTTTTGGTCTTTCATCCGTCTGATCTCCTTTCCCGCCCGCCGCTTAAATGCAGCAGTCTGTTCGGCAGATAACGGATGTTCTTCATACTCTGATAAATCTATTTCCATATTATTTAACAGTTTATAGATCGTTTGCTCCATGCTATACATCTCCTTTTAAAGAACGAAAATGAATCAGTTTTTTCCTGGCTCTTGATACCCGGTTGTATACCGCCGACTTTTTCAAATGCAATGCTTCGCTGACCTCGTCCACCGTTTCTTCATTCACATACAGCCGCCAGAACAGCTCCCTGTCCGTCGGGCTGAGACATTGAAGCATGGCGTAAACCTCTTTGGAATACTCCTGCTGCGGCATTTCCCTAAACTGCATATCCGGCATTTCCGCATTCAGTTCTTCCCAGGAGGTTTTTTCCAATTCGTTTTTATATTTTCTCAGATAATCTATAGACCGAAATCTGGCTATCGCCGCGATCCATGTTCGGAAACTGCTTTTGCCCTCATCATAAGAATCTATATGCTGCCATATCGCTAACAGGACATCATTCATACATTCTTCCTGAAATTGCGGCAGGGCATACAAATGCTTTCTTATCACCGCCATAAGCAAAGCCCCATAGACATCGATCACATACGCCAAAGCATCCTCATTATGATGTTGTAATTGCCGAATAAAATTATCCTGATTCACTTTCATACGTTATCCTGCCTGTCAAATGTACTCCGGAGTTCATTATCTTTACATATATTATTACGGATTTTTTTCTAAGAATCTATCATGGATGAAAAATACGCTTTTTACATGCCTCTATAATGAGCGGCAATAGCTTTTCACAATCTCCCACGATTCCTATATCAGCATATTCAAAAATCGGTGCATCGGGATCTTTATTGACTGCAATGATCCGATCCGCATTTGTAATTCCCGAAATGTGCTGCATGGTTCCCGAAATGCCGCAGGCGATATAGAGCTTTGGCGATATCATTTTCCCGGACTGTCCGATCTGATGCGCTCTTGATATCCAGCCGGATTCAATAGCCGGACGGGAGGCGCCCACCTGTGCGTCAAGCACCGCAGCCAGTTCTTTTACCATTTGAAACGTCTCTTCATTTTTACACCCGCGCCCGCCGGCAACGACAATGTCTGCACCTTCCAGATCCGTTTCTTCCGTCATATCATCTGTCTTTTTCAAAAATGTCGTCTTTATCTGGTCTGCATCAACAAAAATCAGCCTTTCCTCCACCGTTTTTATATCTGCTTTCCCTGCCGCCTCAAAGCTGCCTTTTCGAATGGTTGCAAATACTTTTTTCCCTTCTTTAAAGCATATCTTTTCGAGCACTGCTCCGCCATAAACCGGTCTGATCAGCGTCTGTCCCCGGATAGCTGCAACGTCGGTTACACTGCAGCTTTTAAAACGTGCTGCCAGACGGGGTGCAAGATCTTTTCCTTCCAATGTAGCCGGAAACAAAACCGCATCATAATCTTCTCCGGAAATTACCTTCTCTAAAACAGTAACCGTCTCATCCTGATTTTTGGCACATTGATTTACATGGATAATGGGAACGCCATACGTCTTAGCTTCCGCCGCATCCAGATCTGTTCCGATCATAACCGCAGTCACTTCTCCCAGAATACGTCCGGCCGTGAGCACTTCGAGATCATGCATCAACAATTTCCCCTGCCGGGTTTCCAAATACACTAAGACCTTCATCTTCAAAACCTCCTACCATATGTTGTCTGCCTCCAATAGCTCCATCAGCCTGTCCACAGCATCCCGGGGGGCTTCCTCCGAGATCAATATTCCCGACGTTTTTCTGACCGGCTCTTCATATCCCAGTGACATCACTGTTGTTTCAGATACAAGTTCTTCTATCACCGGAATATCCATCTTTCTGGCTGCCATTTTATTTTTTATGGAAGGATAGCGCAGATCATATTCCGGTTTTGCCACTGTAAACAATGCCGGAGCGGATACCTCATATAATTCGTATCCGTCATCCGTCTCTTTTTTTACCTGCAGTCCCTGCTCTGATTCCTCAAAAACAACCACACTGGTCACTACCGGAATTTCCATTTTTTCGGCAAGCATAACTCCCACCTGTGAGCTTATTTTATCTGTCGATTCTTTTCCACACAGGATGAGACCATACTCCTTTCCCTCCGCTGTCACCTGATCTATTACCTGGCGCAAAGCCTCCGCAACAGCCGCCTCATCCTCACAAATACAAGCTCCGATATAAGCATGCTTTACTCCCACTGCCAGCAGTGAAACAATACCCGGGCGTATTTTTTCCTCATCTCCCAGTGATATTACCGTCACTTCTCCCCCATACCTTTCGCAGTGTCTGAGTGCCATCTCCACCGCATAACGGTCAAAGGCATTTATCACCTGTTTTACAGGCTCTGTATCCGGCTTACCCTGTTTAAGACGGATCCTGACCTCATCATCAGGAACCTGTTTTACACAAACGATTATATTCATACACAATTCTCTCTTTTCTCATTTTTATCTGCTGCCGCTTCCACAGGAAACTTTTTGCCCGCAATCACCATTTTCTGTGCTTCGCTGGTTCCTTCATAAATTTCCGTTATCTTTGCATCCCGCATCATGCGCTCCACCGGATACTCTTTTGTGTAACCGTAACCGCCAAAAAGCTGCAGTGCCTGGCAGGTAACGTCTCTGGCTGTCTCCGATGCGAACAGCTTGGCCGTGGCAGCCTCATAAGTACAGGAATTACCGCCATCCCTGGCCGCAGCAGCCCGATATACCAGCATACGGGCTGCATCCACCCTGGTCTGCATGGAAGCTAATGCAAACTGAGTATTTTGAAAAGAACCTATGGTTCTGCCAAACTGTCTTCGCTCCTTCACATATGCCGCCGCCGCATCTATGGCTCCCTGGGCGATTCCCACAGCCTGAGCCGCAACACCGATACGCCCTCCATCCAGGGCGGACATTGCGATTTCAAATCCCTGTCCCCTTGCTCCAAGCAAGTTTTCTTTGGGTACTTTTACATGATCAAAAATCAACTCATAGGTAGACGACGCCCGAATCCCCATTTTTCGTTCCTTTGCGCCAAAGGTAAAGCCCTCCATTCCTTTTTCCAAAATAAAGGCAGACATTCCCTTTTTCCCCTTCTCTCTATCCGTTACCGCAAATACAATATAGATATCTCCGTAATATCCGTTCGTCACAAAGATTTTGCTTCCGTTTAAAAGGTAATGATCCCCACTGTCTGCCGCTGTGGTACTTATCCCGGAAACATCCGTCCCCGCATCCGGCTCCGTCAACGCAAAGGCTCCCAGCGTCTTTCCCGCAGAAAGCTTTGGCAGGTATTTTTGTTTCTGCTCTCTTGTCCCAAAGGATGCGATCGGAGCAATCTCCTTTTCTGCAAATTCCCGTATCATTTCACGGATCATTTCCTGATCCTCATTTAATTTAAATTCAATAATATCCTCTTTTCCAAAGGCAAAAAACACCCGGGCGGTAAGCCCGGATGTTCTGCTCGTTAATAGTAAGTAGGTGCATTCTGACCCGAGATTACTTTCTTCTGCGTTTCTGCCACAAACTCAGGAGAAACACCTTTTTGTATAATATTTGAAAAATGATAATCATTTTCATTACACAAAATAACCGGAGTCACACATCTTACATTTGCTTCATTTTCAATTTCATAATACGGAAAACCTTTTAACACCTGTGAATCCACATCACCACGCTGTACCAGAACATCAATTTCTCCCCTGGCAAGCATCTCCCGGCATCCATGGTAGTTTCCATACTTATACTCAACATCTTTTCCTCTGCACAGTTCTTTTGTCAGATAATTATGTTCCAGCGCATCCTCGTACAAGCCGACACGGACATGATCTTTAATTACCGGCTCATACCCGGGTCTGGCATACAAACGAAACGGCAGTGAATATATGGAGTCGTGCAAGGTCAGTCCGATACATATATCAGGATATTTGTCACGAGTCAGATCATACGCCATCCGCGATGTAATAACGAAATTGCATCTGCCATTATGTAATAATTCCATACGAAGTCCCGCAGGAACCATGTACCCAAGCCTGACCGGCAGATCGCTCTGGGCAACCGCCTGTATCAGTCCTGTGTACAGGGAATCATGGATAATGGTAGACGGCGGCGACGCAAAACCCAATATGAATTTTAATTCCGCAAACTCCCATAATTTCTGACGATTAAAATCATAGACCTGCGTGCCCTTTGCGCCATGACGCTCTAATTTCATGCACTTGTTGTCTAATAATATTTGAATTGCTGTCTGAACCGTCCATCGGGATACCTCAAATTTTTCCGTATACTCTGCGATGGACGTCATAACATCCCCCTCAGACAGACACAACAAATCTCTGGATATATTTCTCACTGTCAGTCCATGTTTTTGATAAAACATTTCCAAATTTGACATGGCATGTCCTCCAAATATTAAGATAAAAATATTTTAATGCCATTTCCAGATATTGTCAATTATCGTCAAATTTGGACACCGCACTAATCTTTGTTTGAAAATCTGTCGATCAAAATAGCAACTACGATGATAACTCCCGTAAAAATAGTCTGATAATAAGAGCTAACTCTCAACAACGTCAAACCATTGGAAAGCACTGACAAAATCAGTGCGCCGACTGCAAAAACGTATCTCCCATATTTCGTAAATTTAATGACTATGTAGGCAACCACCGCCAATGCGATCATAATGATCGCCGACCACGGGATTCCCGAGTTCCAGAAATCGATCCATTTCTGATCCAGACCACGGATCGTCTGACAGTTTGTATACACATAATCAAATCCCCGGAAGATACTCATAGTACCCATAGTCAGGAAAAATTCGGGCAGTCCCACATAAGCGGTCAAAAACCCATTGATAAATCCGCATTCACAGCCTGCCAATAAAGCTGCTCCCATCGTTCCCACCAATACGATTGATAATAATTTCCCTTCATTTCTTATCCCTTTCTCTTTTATCAAGTATTTTGCCATTTGTACGTTTTTCCGTACTATTGTAGTAAAAAAATCTCCCTCCTTTTAAATTTTTATAATGTTGTAATGTACGTTTTTAATTACTTTTTCATCTTATCAACTTTTCTATTTATCGTCAAGGTATTTATGTAAGAAGTTCCTTTCAGCATGATTCGTCTGTGCGACACGCTATGGCTGAACTGTTACCTTCAAAATATGCTGTTTCCCGGATTACATTGACAATCTTTATCAAAAAATAATTTTACCCGCTCCATCACCGCTTTTTGTTTTTGCGATATAAGACGATGTAAATAAGGGAATTTACCTTTTCCCACTCCATTTTCTGCCGCTAACACTCCCCCCTTTTCTATAAAAAGATCGTAAATGCGCTCTCTGATCTCCACCGCCCGAATCCACTCATGCTCCGTCTCCGGGAAAAGATCAATATGATATATCCCGGTTCCTGCATGAATAATTACAGCATGTTCCATATCATTCGTGATCTGATCCAAACATGCACACATATCCCGCAGATTCAATGCTTTACAGGCTGCATCCACAGACAGCTTTGCAACAGACGGACACCGGCTTTTATTCTCCATAATTCTGTGATTCATACATTCCGAGACGGCATGTCGGAATTTTCTGATCTTTTCCCATTCCTCTTCTACATCTCCGGCCCATGTATTTTCATCATTTCCGCCGCATTCTTCTATCAGCGCAAACATATCACCAATCAGCTCCTCTATGACAGCGGAATCCTCTGATGCAAATTCAACCATAACTGCCGCCAGATCCTTCGATATTTCCGGTATATCCTGATATGCGGTGATGTCCTGAGAAAATTTCCGATAATTTACAACAGCTCTCTTTCCCAGAAAATCCAGAGCCAGCAGATGACAGTTTTCTGTTTGTCCGAACATTTTCTTTATGCCCTCGGAAAAATCGAATGCATCATTATCACTGTCAAAAAAACACAGGATACTCCATCTCTCCTGAAATTGTCTTTCCAGCTTCAACCGGATTCTGCCGAAAACACCTGCCATGCCTTCGCTTCCGGCTAAGAGGTCCAGAAGATCCATGTCAGGCTCCGGCACAAACTGCTGCACAGATTTTTCTTCCGAAACCGGTTCCGTTCTCAGGCAGACATCTCCCGGCAGCTTCAACTCTCCCCGGGCGGAAAACAGATATTCCCCGCGCTTTGCGGTAAGCCATCCGAGAGACGGGGAAAAACATCACATTCAAGTACCCAGTCAGACATTTTTCCAAAATAGAAGGCACAGGGTCCTGCTGCATTTGTCGCAAGCATTCCGCCTATCGTCGCCCCGTCTTCGGTCGGATCCACGGGGAAAAAAAATCCTTCCGGAACCGCTTTTTTTACTTCTTTTAATGTTGTTCCCGGCAGCACATCCATATAGTGCAGGTCTCCGTCCGTACCCGTCCGGAGCACACCGCTCCATTTGGAGCAATTACATATTCCGCCGCCCCGGGGCACAGCAGCTCCGCTGATTCCGGTCTGGGCTCCCTGGATCGTCCAATTTTCCTGATCCTCAAACAGCCGGGCAATTTCTTCTTTTTGACTGACAAACACGATCCTGTCCGCAGAACCGCTTATTCCTGATTCGTCAGATAAAAACGTACTCGAAACGTCACACATCGGATGATCTCCCCCATTCAACCTCTAATTTTCTGATAAACTGCATACAGTCCATAACCAGACCATAGTCACTCTTTTCAAATATCATTGCATGCTCATCTGCATTTACACTGAAAATAGTTCCGCTTTTTCCGATTCCCGCCATAAATGCCTGAGAGCCGGACGCCCCCAGCACAATACATACCTCAGGAGCTATCACGCTGCCTGAAATACCGATCAAATGTCTGGATGTGACCCATCCGTCCGTCACCACCGGTCTGGTAGCTCCAACGCCAAATCCGTATTTTTCGGCAAACGCACATATTTCCCTGGCATTTTCTTTACTGCCCACCCCATGACCGATCACAAGAATGGTATCCTGCCCAAAATCTCCCGGAACCTCTTCCTTTTCCAGCACAAACGCTCCTGCATCTGTGTGAGCTTCCACACAGATCGGATACCTTTTTACTTCAAAAGCATCCGGATCCATAAGAATATCTTCCAGTTCATTCTTAACTACTAAGATTACAGGTGGTTTTACATCCTGTTTTATTTTCACATTTGCCTGGTATGCATCATAAGAAACAGCCAGTGCATCTTTTGTAAACTGCAGCTCATCTATCCCCGATAAACATGGTATCCCAAGCTCCAAAGACAAATGAGCCGCTACACATTTCCCCCATTCTCCAATGCAAATGACGTCAATAGAATTAAGATGTATCATATTCAACAACGGCTGTATTATTTTTTCAGTCACCAGATTCTGACTGTTTACATCCACTGTATTTTCTTTTTCATCCCTTTGAATCTGCAAAATCTTCATTCTGCTATTTCTCCTGACAAACAAATTCTGTACAAACCTTTGTAAAACCGGCATAGTCCATAAACTGTACGGTGCGCTCCTGATCGACAGCAAAAAAACGCATACCCGCATCTTCATTTGCCAGATCAACCTGCCTGCCTTCCGGTTCAAAGGTTCTGTATTTCATTTTTTCACGCAGCGTCGGAATACGCAGAAATGATTTTTTTGTATTTCCCATACTATATATTTCAAAGGAGGATAACTCTTTTTGGATAAAACAATCCACATACTCCTCCACTGTGCAAATCTGATCATCAACATTTACAAATTCTACCACGTCATCCCTAAGGGGATATTTCAAATATTCTGACAGATAAAAGGGCACCATGCCGCTGTTTCCCGGAGCGCATTGCTTTCCGGTAATGACATAGGAAACGCCTTTCTCCTGTCTCACAAATTCACTTAACACCTGTGCTGTCCTTTGCGGGGCAAAATCATAATCGTTGCCGCTTTCCAGACAGACAATACGATCGTATCCCACAGATATGATCCTTTTTATGATACTTTCTGAATATCCCGGATTTAATGTCAGTGCAATCAACTGCACGTCCTGTCCCGTTTCCAGCAGCATACGTTTTAAAAGCAGACCGTTTTCCAGTGCCGCTTCATCAAAGCACCCAAGCACCCTTTTGACATAGTCTATGCGGGGGCGATCGCCAATAGCCAGTGTTTTCCATTCCTTTGGCAGAATTTCATCGTAATCATCTGTAATTTTAAAACACACAATTATTTTTATCATTTTCTTATTTTTATCATTCTTTTATTTTGACCAGGCTCTTGCCCACTCTACAGCATTTCGATACTAAAGCAATCGCTTCTTTGCAGTTACCTCATCCATAACCGGATATAATTCTTCCGTTTCTGTTTCAATCTCCGGCAGATCACTGAGCGTGTATACACCTGCTCCTATTGCCGCTAACTGTGCGGCCCCTGCCCCGGTCAACTGGGAACTTTTCTGCGGTCTGACAACTTTACAACGGACAAAATCTGCAAAGCTCTGCGCCAGAAGATTATTCCTTGGCGCTCCCCCGTCTATTTTTAATTCTTTGATCTCAATTCCGGTCTGAACAGCAACCACATCCATAACATCCGCAAGGCCAAATGCCACTCCTTCTATCATTTTTTTCGCAATATCCGGATGGTGATCCATGATCCACCTCAGCAAAACAGGAGATGAATTTACCACATAACGCCTTCCGCAATGCTTTACCTCATGAACCTTAATACACTCCAGCTTGCGCATTTCATCCATAAGCTTTCTTGTTCCGGTGTCCTGCCAGACGATCCCCCTGAGAAGAGGCTTCCCTGTTTTTCTGTCCCAGACACATTGTGTATTTCTCTGATTTGTGATACCCATGGAAATGATCTCTTCCGGTGAAATATTTCCTCTGTCCATTGCTTCCCTGCACATGGCAACGGTTTTCTCATTCCTTCTCCAACGGTACTAAACAGCCCGGATTCATAATTCCATTCGGATCAAAAGCTTCTTTGATCGTTTTCAGCATCTCAAAGGAGCTTCCCAGCTCTTCTTTGATTTTTTCCACACGAACCTTTCCAACTCCATGATGATGCACAATCGTTCCGGATGCATATTTCAGTACAATATCGCACAGCGTATTGATAAATCCCCGAATTTCCCTGGTTGCATGTTCCGGATCCGCAATTTTCATGGAATATACAAAATATATGTTTGTTCCGTTCATATAGCTGTGGGACACATGTCCGCCCAACATGGTCAGTGCCGGAACTTTTTCAGGGAGCTCCTTCATGGCATCCTCATAGATCTTTCCGATATCCTCCCAGTTGGCACAGATCTCAATGGTGGAATTGTATCTATGATCTGAGTCCAACTGTCACAACTGCCCGACAAATGTACGATGTTTCT